>NZ_JBZQEK010000031.1:0-57631 GCF_058719085.1 Candidatus Benthicola sp. | reverse complement strand
TCCGGAACCGGACGCACGACCTGCCGACGTCGAACCGCTTCCCGGTCGCGCGGTACGCGGCCTCGAATGCCTCACGGGTCGCCTCCGACATGTAGATGCCGGTGAGGTACACGGCCATGTGGTTCTTCTGTGAGGCGAGCGCCGCGTACATCAGCGGCTGCCCGTTGTACGTGTCCGGGTACCGTTCGAGCGGAACCTGGTAGGCGATCATCCCCCAGTTCATCGCTTCCTCGTAGCCCTCGGGGAGGTTCTCGAGGATCGTCTCCCTCACGGTCTCGAGGGCCGACCTGCGATCCTCCGGCAGGTCGGACAGGTACTGTTCCACGGTCAATGCATCGGAGCGCATCGGGCTCCTCCCACTCAGGAGTCGGTCCGGGCACCGCTCTCCTCGCCGGGTGCGTCGCGTGGCCCGGCGATAAGGCGCTCGGTGAACTCGAGTCTCTCGTTGAAGTCGGCGGACCGTTCCTGAAGGGCCAGGATCTCTTCCTGGAGCTGCTCGACCGCGTGCTCGAGCCGATCCACGGCGTCGGGGTCGCCGGCCTTCTTCAGGCGTTCCTCGTGCCTGTACTGCATTCGCTGCCCGATCAGGATCGCGCCGGAGATCCCGACGAGGAGCATGGCCAGAAACAGGATCACAGACGGCGGCATCGACTCCTCCGGCTACGTGATGAGATCGGTCCGCGCCAGATCGGGAAGCCCTCCGCTCGTCCGATCAGCCCGGCCACAGCCACCCAAAGGCACCGGCCGTGAGGAGCGCGTAAATGAAGCCGTCGAAGGTGTTCTTGAGCGTGGTGCTCCAGGCGCGGCGATACCAGATGGATGCCTGCCACCCGGCCACCGTGTAGCAGAAGAACGCCGTCGCCCCGGAGAACCGGAACACGTCGAGGTACTCGGGGCTGGCGCCCACCGCCCGGCTGGTGATGTACGCCGCGAAGACGCCGACGATCAGGCTGTACACGAACCACTGGAAGAGCTGGCCGCCCATCTTCGGCGGCCCGGAGGGCAGCACGGTCATGAAGGCCATCGGGCCCTTCTCCATCTTCGCCACGAATTCCGGCTGGCTCATCTCCTTCATCGAGTGGGCCTTCGGCATCACGTACTCGCCCGGGGGAAGGTCGAAGGGCCGCAGGGCGTCCATGACCGCATCCTCGTTCGGCACCCCCGTGAAGTCCCCGGCATGGTATCCGAGAACCATGTGGATGAGGGAGCTGGCCACGAATACGAGAACGGCGGCCACGAGGATCGGGAGCCAGAGGGACAGGATCGGTACCATGGTGCCTCCTGGGAACGGGTCGCAGGCGTCCGACCCATCGTAACCAGAAATCCCGTGAACGAAAGGCCGCCGGGCCGCAGCGGTTGACGGGACGGGCAGACCGTGGTTCCCTTCCATTGGAGCCGAGCCGGGCCCCGGCCCGGTACACGCAACGCCCGAGAGGTACTCCCGTGTCGATCGCCTTTCTCGCCCTGCAGTCCGCGCCGCGACTGGAGATCCCTTCCTTCGTGGACCTGCTCAACGGCCTCCTGAGCCTCACGCCTTCCGCGGTCACGCTGATCCTGATCATCGGGCTCGCCGTGTTCCTCAGACGATGGCTCGAGAGCGGGGCGGGGCAGACCTCGGGGCACAAGATGCGCAACCAGCTCATCCTTCTCGGGGTCTCCGCCACCGGCCTCGTCCTCGTCGTCCTCCTGCTCCCGATCGGAGATGCTCTCCGGGGCCAGATCCTCAGCCTCATCGGCATCGTCCTGAGCGCCGGGATCGCCCTCTCCTCGACCACCTTCCTGGGGAACATGCTCGCGGGCATCATGCTGCGGGCGGTTCGTAACTTTCGGATGGGCGACTTCATCGGGGTGGGAGATCACTTCGGGCGGGTCTCCGACCGCGGCCTGTTTCACACCGAGATTCAGACGGAGGAGCGCAACCTCACGACCCTGCCGAATCTTTACCTGGTGACGAACCCCGTCACCACGGTGAGGGCTTCGGGAACGATCGTGTCCGCGACGGTGTCGCTGGGATATGACGTGCCGAGAAGCCACATCGAGCCGCTCCTGCTCGAAGCGGCCGAGAGGGCGGATCTCGAGGACGCGTTCGTGACCACCGTCGATCTCGGAGATTTTTCGGTCACCTACCGCATCGCGGGCCTGCTCACCGAGGTCAAGTCGCTGATCACGGCCCGTTCACGACTGCGGGGCGAGATGCTGGACGCTCTCCATCGGGGGGACGTCGAGATCGTGAGCCCCACCTTCATGAACACCCGACCGCTGTCACCGGAACAGAGGTTCATTCCCGATCCGACGCCGCGCGCCCCGAAGCGCAAGTCCGAGACCCACACGCCCGAGGAGATCCTGTTCGACAAGGCGGAGGAAGCCGAGGAAGCGGAGACCCTCAAGCAGAGGGCGGACTCCCTGGCGGAGCGGATCGACGAGCTCCGAACGCGGGTCAAGGAGGCGGCGGAAGAGGCCGGGCCGGAGCTGGAAGCCGAGATCGCCCGGCTCGAGGCCGAGCGGGAGCGACTGGTCAGCAGGGCCGAAAAGACGCGGGAAAACCTCGCGGCGGAGGGTGAAGGCGCCGGCGCCTGAATGCGGGGGTGCAGCGGCGACCGGTCGAACCGTCAGCCTCCTGAGCGCTTTGCCTCGAAGCCCCGTCGAACCAGCTCCTCGACCAGCGCATCGCGGTGGTCGCCCTGGATCTCGATCGCCCCCTCGCGCACGGTCCCGCCCGACCCGCACTTCTTCTTCAGCTCCCTGGCCAGAGAAGCCAGTTCGTCGGGTGGAAGGGGCAGACCGTTGATCACCGTGACGCCCTTTCCCTTCCGCCCCTTCGTCTGTCTTCCGACCCGGACCTTTCCGTCACCGACCGGTACGCTGCCGGCCGCACTCCGGCAGCGGCACTCGCCCACCGGTCGTCGGCACCGGGGACAGGTGCGCCCCGAATCCGTCGAGTACACGAGGCCACGGTTCCGGGTCATCGGCTCTCCCACATCGCGGCGGCGATCGCTCGTACGGCCTCCAGTTCGTCCTCGTTGACCGTGTGCCCCATACCGGGGTAACGGCGTAGCTCCACTGACGCGCCCATGCCCTCGAATATGGCCGCCGTCTCCTCCACACGGGTCCACGGCACGTGCGGATCCGGGTCGCTGGACCCGAGGAACACCGGCGTCCCCGCGAAGTCGCCCTCGTAGTCCCGCGGCGTGTCATCCGGCCCGATCAGGCCACCCGTGAGCACGGCGACTCCACCGAACCGGGTCGCATGGCGGGCCGCGAACTCGCTCGCCAGGCAGGCCCCCTGGGAGAATCCCGCGATCAGGACGCGATCCGGCGGGATCCCCTCGGACTCGAGGTCGCGGAGGAGACCCGACAGCATCGAGAGCGCCGAAGACAGGCCGGGCTCGTTACGCTCGATCGGGGCGAGGAAGCTGTACGGATACCAGGTGGAGCCCGAGGCCTGCGGGGCGACGCACGCCAGGTCCGGAAGACCCAGCTCGCCGGCCAGCGTGAGAATGTCTCTCGCCGACCCGCCCCGCCCGTGTATCAGGATCGCGGCGGCGGGAGCTTCCCCGGGTGGCGGTCCTACCCTGATCACAGGCCCCCCGGCATGCGGATCGCCGGAGGCAGGATTCGGGGCCGTCACGGCCCGACCGTCAGGGCGGGAAGTGACCGCTCGATGGTCGCGCGCTGGGGCTCCAGCCACTCCGGCAGTTTCAGTCCCGTACCCAGCTCCTCGGCGCTCTCGTCCACGGTGAAGCCCGGGGGGTCCGTGGCGATCTCGAACAGCACACCGCCCGGCTCCCGGAAGTAGATGGAACGGAAGTAGTTCCGATCGAGAACCGGGGTGACGTTCATGCCTCCCGCCAGCAGGATCTCGCGCGTGGCCCGCTGATAGGCGTCGGTCTCGACCCGGAAGGCGACGTGGTGGACGGTCCCCCCGGCCACGATGCCGGTGGGAGCATCCGGTGAGCATTCGAGGTCGACGACCTGTCCCGCCCCCTCCTCGCCAGCGTGGAAGCGAAACCGGTTGCGCTCCTCGCCGGACGGATCGAATCCCAGCCGGTGAACGAGGAGCTCGGCCGTGGCTTCGTATCCTTCCACGCACAGCGTGACGCCGTGAAAGCCTCGAATCGCGTGCTCCTCGGGCACCGGCCCGCTGGGCCAGGCGGGCAGCCCGGCTGCCTCGGCGCGGGCCACCAGCTCCAGCTGGAGTCCGTCCGGGTCGCGTACCCGGATCCCTTCCTCATCGAACCGGTTCACCGTGCCCCCCACCTCGGCGCCCGCCGCCTCCAGGCGATCCGACCAGTAGCCGAGCGAGCCTTCCGGCACGAGGAAAGAGGTGACCGTCGCCTGGCCCGTCCCGTGGCGTCCCGGGCGGATTCCGGGCCACGGGAAGAAGGTCATGATGGTGCCCGGTCGTCCGAGCTCGTCGCCGAAGTACAGGTGGTACGTCCCGGGATCGTCGAAGTTGACCGTCCTCTTGATCAGCCGCAGCCCCAGGGGGCCCGTATAGAAATCGACGTTCGTCTGCGGATCGCCGGCGATCGCCGTCACGTGGTGGATTCCGAGGACCTGTGCGTTCATCGTCACTCTCCGCATTCGGGAAACCCGTCCATTTCCCGAAGAACATAACGCTCCACCGGATGGGTGCGCGCCCGGGCACCGTTCCGTAATGCGTGCCGTCAGGGCGCCGCGATGTCCGTGGGCGTGTTCGCGAGAATGTAGAAGCCGATGGCGAT
This sequence comes from Candidatus Benthicola sp., assembly GCF_058719085.1. NCBI lineage: Bacteria > Pseudomonadati > Gemmatimonadota > Gemmatimonadia > Candidatus Palauibacterales > Candidatus Palauibacteraceae > Candidatus Benthicola > Candidatus Benthicola sp. Next base: position 52,907 of record NZ_JBZQEK010000031.1, on the reverse strand, counting down.
CAGCAGGAAAGGCACCAGCGGACGGGCGATCCGGGTCACGCGGTCTCCGAGCGCGGTGTTGTGCACCAGGTACCGGGCCCCGATGCCCATGCCCGTCGCGCACGCCACGGCGGCCGCGAGAATCACGAGGCCGAAAGGAAAGCGCGTGTCGGCGAACAGCGCCGCGTAGGTCGCGAGAGAATCCATGCCGGTCGCGAGCATGAGGACCGCGACGCCGGTCGCGCCTCGCGTCGGAAACAGATCACCGGACGTATCGGGTTCGGACACCTGGCCGCGCGACAGGCGGACCAGTTGCCACGATCCGAGGGCCATGGGGATCAGTCCGAGATACGCGACCGCTTCGGCCGGGGCCCGGTGCGCAGCGACTGCCAGCAATCGCCCGACCACGACAATGGCCGCCACGGCGCCCACGTACCCGACGAGGATGGCGCGGGGCCGGTGTGTGCGTCCTGCATACAGCCCCAGGAGCAGGAGAAAGTTGTCACCGCTCGTCGCCACGAAGGCCGCCGCGCCGAGCGCGGCGGCCGTGAGCACGGCCGTGGTGGTCGAAAGCATGGCATCCACCTCAACGCGTCCATCGATCGCCGGAGCACTCCATCCCGAGCCGCATTTCGCGCGCCCGACCGTCGCAGTCAGACAATGAGCACGATGCGCTTCAGTCCCGTGACCATCGCGTGAACCAGGTACTCGAAGAACACCATGTCCCGTTCCGCGCAGGCATATTCGATCTGGCCGTCCCTCGGCTCACCATCCGGCTGCCCGGGATTGCTCGTCCGCACCGCGACGTTCCCGATGAAGCCGAGGACGGAGTGCCAGGCCATCTCCTTCCCGCTGTTCCGGTCCATGAGCCTGAACTTCAGGTCCCGGTAGCGCATGTGAATTCTCCCCGTCGCCTTTCCCGCCCGGGATTCGAGCTCGAGCCGCAGGCTGTCGAGTCGTCCTTCCTGGACCTCGACACCGGTCACGTTCGTGGCGAAGCGGTTGGCGGGGAGCAGGGACATGGCGCCGACCGAGGCTTCCACATCGAAGTCGAGCGTCGGAGAGAGGAGGGGGTACCGAACGATCGCCGAGACGGGGGCCTCCCCGTACAACAGGCCGTCGAGCCGCGCGACCGCAGGCGAAGCTACTGTCATCCGCTCCGGATCGTTGGTGAGGTTCGTGAGGAGGGCGTTCACCCCTTCGAACACCAGCTCACCGGGGCGCTCGGACCCCTTCGCCAGCTCCGAGTACCGGATTCGACCGCTCCGGACCTCGATCGTGTCCACGCGAAACGGGATCGGGATGTCCGCGAAACCTGCGTGGTACTCGCAGGGACGCGCCCTCGGCCCCCAGTCCAGGGCGATGTCGCTGTACACGTGCACGTCGACCGAGTCGAGATCGATGCGTCGCACGTGCACGGCCGCATCGCGCACGTAGTCTCGGAAGTCGATTCCCTCGACCCGTATGGGACCGGCGGTCACGCTGAGCCGATCGGCCCGCTTCGGGAGTCTCCCGAAGAACGGGGCCGCTTCGAGGGTCGGTGTGAACCCGACCGAGCCCACCTCGACCACCGAATCGCGGCTGTCTGCCCGGACGTCCGCAGCGGCCACGAAGTAGAGGCTGTCGTCGAGCACGTGATAGACGGTGTCGAAGGCGAGGGTCACCCGCGAGTTCGCGAGCGCGGCCACCGGGTCGGCGAGGGACACGGAATCGATCCGGATCTCCGTGAGGGTCAGGTCGAGGTCGCGGAGAACGGAAGTGAGGACCCCGAGTCTCGTGACCCGTTTCACGTCGATGGCACCGTCGCGAATGCGGACCCGTCGCAGGGTGGTCTCGGGCGGCTCGAACGCCTGCGCCGGGGCCTCCTCCGTCCCGGCCGTTTCCCCGGCGCTCGAGGGCGTATTCCCGGCAGCTTCCGGGAAGTCGAGATAGACCGTGGGCTCTTCGAGGTCCACGGAGGCCACGTAGACCCCTTCTCCGCGAAGCAATGGGAGGAGTCGCAGCCCGGTCACACGGACCCTGGAGAAGTGGGCGTGTCGCACCAGCGCCGGCTCCGCCATCTCGGTCGCTGCCGAGGTGTCGGCCGACACGTCGAGATCGCCCACGCTCACCCCGTTCAGGGCGAAAGCAATGTCGAGGTCGCCGACGGTGACCGAGTAGCTGGCCGCATCGCGTCCACCGACCGCCTCGGCGATCGCGCCGGGCAGCAGCTTCGTCAGCTGCCGATCCGCCACGTACCGAACCGCTCCGTATACCGAAGCGATGCCTGCGACGGCCAGGGTCACCCAGATCGCTTTGCCAGCTTTGCCCTTCATTCTGGATCTCCCGTCTGCTCAGCAAACCTGAAGTGGCCGAGATCGGGCCGACACAAGCGCCCGGGCCCCCTCTTATCGATTTCGCTCTCTATTCCACCCAGCCGAGGACGTTTCGGATGAGCGACCACCGAGGCACCCGTCGTTCCGGCGGGTCCTCGCCCATGATCCAGTAGGAGAAGAAGCGATCGACGGTGCCATCCCGCGTGGCCATCTCCAGCCACGCATCGACGTAGCCGTGCAACGTCGACGATGAGGGATCCATCGCGAAGACCAGGGGCGCCTTCCACTCGGGAAACGGCACCGCCACCGAGTATTGGGGATAGACCAGCGTCCAGGCGGCCGCCTCTTCGGCGCTCAAGAGGAGAGCGTCCACTTCCAGCTCGCCGCGGAAGAAGGGCCGTGGGCTGGTCACGGTCACGATCTCGGCATTGGGAAGGACCCTTCCGAGGTCGCGCCGATAGCGGGCCCCCGGGAATGCGCCGATGCGAAGCTGCTCCCGCTCCGCGAGCTCGGTGCGGTCCGCGAACTCCTGACGCAGGTAATCGCGCACGGCCAGCGCCGCCGTGATGTCCATGTAGGGAACGGAGTATCGAACCACCCGGGCCCGGTTCGGCGTCATGACGAGACCGGACATCACGAGGTCCACCGCCCCCTGGTGGAGTGCGCCGATCGCTTCATCCACCGGGAGGCGGACGAACTCGACGCCCACCTCGAGATCCGCGGCCAGCCCGCGTGCCAGCTCCGCGTCGAGGCCGACCACCGATCCCGCCTCGTTTCGGAATATGTAGGGCAGACGGTCGGGCACGTAGCCCACGCGCAGCCACCCGCGGGCCCGGATCACGTCCAGCCGATCGGAGTCCCGGTCCGCCGGAGAGAGGGCCCGTGCCTGTTCGGAGTCTCGTTCCGGTACGCTGTCGAGGATGGGCGATCGCTCGACCAATGTCCGGTAGCCCACGTATTCCTGGTCGATCGCCAGGCCCATCACTGCCCTCAAGCCGGCGACCGTGGAGAGCATGATGAGGGCGGAGATGGCGAAGGCACGGCCGAGCGGGCCCAACTTCAGTCTGGCGACGCCGGCCAGAGCGGTCACGACGATCAAAGACACGACGACGAGCTGCAGGGCTGCCGCGAGGACCGAGAACCGCCCCGTGATGACGTCCACCAGCGGGTAGAGATCGAAGATGTCGGCGGGAAGTCGGAAGACGTCGAGCAGCGCGGGAATCGCGATCGTCCATCCCCCGAAGGCGGTGACCACGGACAGCGACGCGAACGCCGGGTACTGGCCCGGAGCGAGCGGAGAGCCGACCAGCCAGGCGCCGAACAGCACGAAGCTCATGGTGAGGAGCATGCCGACCGACGGCAGGTTGAAGGCCGTCGGCAGGACGACGTCGACCATGGCCTGCTCGTCTTCGCCATCGATCCCTCGCTCCCTGAGCAACCTCTTGGCAGCCGTCGAGAGCAGCGGCAGCACGACCAGTAGACTTCCGGTCGCGAATCCGGTCACCAGGGCATCGCGAGTGGCGGCGAATACCTGCCGGAACCGGATTCCCGTGATCAGGCCGATCAGCAGAGGCAGGACGCCGAAGACGAGCACCAGCGACATGGCGACGTACCCCCACACGTACACCTGCAGGGCTTTGAACTGGTCCACCCGTATCGTTCCGGCTGCCGCCGCAGCCAGGGCGAAGATCCCGATCGGCGCCGTCTTCACGACGAGGCCGGTCAGCCGCATGACCGCGTCCGCGAGGCTGCCCAGAACCTCGAGGAGCGTGCCCTTCCTCTCCACTCCCATCAGCGCCACACCGAGCAGGATGCAAAAGACGACCACCGCCGGTACCGTGGCCTGGCTCAGGGAAGCGAAGATGTTCCGGGGGATGTAGAGCCCCAGCAGGTCGAGCTCCGGTGGCGGCTGCACGAGCGCCCGGGTGAAGAAGTTGGCCGCTATGCGGTCCGGGTAGCTCAGCGGCATCAGCAACATGGCGCCGACGCCGACCGCCCAGACGACCAGCACCGTCACCGCTCCGACCCCGGCCAGTCGCCTGGCCGTCGCGGGTCGAAGCCGACCGAGACCGTAGACGATGGAGATCACCACGTACGGGAGCACGGTCATCTGAAGAAGCGCGATGTAGGCTCGACCGATGGGAGCGAGAAAGCCGACGGTCTCTCCGAAGAACAAGCCGACGACCACGCCCAGGCCGAGGGCGATCAAAACCAGAGCCGACAGAGACGGCCGGCTCCGTCTGCTTGCTTCGACCGGACTCAGCTGGCGGCTCGTCGGCATGTGCCCCCCGCGTTCGACGCTCTACGGCCCTCAGGGGGCAGCCTCCGGCAGGCCCTCCGCTCCACGCTGCGGGACACTCCAAGCGTGGTCAGGACCCACCCAACGGGAAGAGGGTCTGTACCTGAAGGCGCCACTGCCAGTCGGGGCCCACATCGGGTTTCACCGCGTAATAGTAGCCCTGCGTCTGAACGTTGACCGGGAGCTTCCCTAAGAAGAAAAGCTTCCCGCCACCGGCCCCGAACGGCACCTTCCACTTCTGGCCCTCGTCCGCCTTCCAGTCCACCGTGATGATCGGAGCGCTGTTCAGGTACCAGCCCTCACCGAGCTGGTACACGATGAAGTACTGAACGAGGCCCTTGCTCACGTCCTGGCGGTCGGAGCTTCCGGCGTACGACCACACCTGGTTGGCCAGGATTCCCAGCGTCCAGTTGCCGGGCTGCTTCAGCGCGACACCTGACAGCCCGGCGCTCCATTTCTCACTGCCCCGCTCGGAGCCACCGCTCGGAAACTCGAACACCGGCCCCACTCCCCACATGAATGGTCCGCCTTCCGGCACGTAGAACGTGGTGAACGTGATGTCGGAAAGCCCGGACGAGTAGCGGCCGCTCTCGGCCGAGATGTCCGGAATCCATACGAATGGAAAGATGGTTCGGGTGATGATCTTGCCTCCCGCCAACGGCACGACAGGCTGAATATTCAGCACGCTGGAGTTTCGATCGTACGGTCCGAGCCCGAAGTCGTTGTTGAACTGCAGGGGCAGGCTCGCCATGTGCGCGATCGGGTTCGCCGCCTTCTCCGACAGCTCTTGCTTTCGGTCGCCCGCTTCCTGCGCCCGTAGGGCGCTCGAGCTCCCAATCAGCAGCATCAGTCCCAGCACCGTGGCTCTGTGCATCACGTCGCCTCCGGGCTCAGATACTCGAAATGCATCCGCTCGATCGCTCCGCCGAACGGGAACGGGGCTTCGTCGAAGTAGTCGTCGGCCACCGGGGAAGCGGTGTCGCGACCGATGTCGAAGGTCTCCGATGCCGTGAACGTACCCGGAATGGTGCGATCCACCGTGCCGCTCGCCACCTGCCGGCCATTGATCCAGAAGACGAGCTCGGCGGGGGCAGCGCGCTCCGGCGGGGTCCGCATTTCCATCTCGATCCGCACGTCGCCGGCAGGCAGGCGGCCCACATCGATGTGGGTCCGTCGGATCAGAAGCGAACTGTATTCGTAGCGAAGCTCCCCGTTCCAGACATAGAGCGTCACGCCGCCGGCGTATCCGCCCATGGCGAACAGCACTCCGTTCGCGTTTTGCGGAACGGTCGCATCGATCTCGACCCGGACATTCCCGTTGCGCACGTTGGGCGCCTCGGCTTCTGGAATCCTGATCGTCGGCTCGAAGAAGGTCCACTCCGTGTTCGTGCTCCGCTTCATCTCGGCCGGATTCAACGGAGCGAAGAGCCCTCCGCCGATCGGGAACACCTTGTTCTCCTCCGCCTCGCGCAGGAAGAGGTTCCTCAGTTCGGCAACCCTGTCGGGATCTTCATCCGCGAGGTCGTGAACGAGCGAGAAATCGGTTCGCGTGTCGAACAGCTCCCACGTGTCCTCGGCGGGATCCCAGGCCGAGATGTCCGGCACCTCCGCCACCCAGGGCGTCCGCGGACCGAACACGCGCGCGAACCAGCCCTCGGAGTAGATGCCGCGGCTGCCCATGATCTCGAAGTACTGGTGGTCTTTCCGTCCCGGCGCCGCCGGATCATCGAAGGTATAGGCGAAGCTCACGCCGTCGATCGGGTCCTGCTCGTGTCCGTCCACGACGTCCGGCGGGCGGATACCCAGGATCTCGTACAGCGTCGGCGCCACATCATTCACGTGCAGGAACTGGGACCGGGGCGTCCCGTCCGGAGCTATGCGATCGGGCCACGAAATCACCATGGGGGTCCGCGTGCCCCCGAAGTCCCCCGCGATCAGCTTCACGTAGCCGAACGGCGTATCGCCGGCCCAGGCCCAGGCCGAATGGTACATGTTGTCCATGCGCGGGCCGCCGACCGCCGAGAGCCCTCCGAGTTCATCGGCAACCGCGATGTGCTCGGAGACCGTGGTCGGGATGCCGTTCTGGGCATTGAGCTCCGCGACGCTCCCCTGCATGCCCTCGGCCGAGGCCCCGTTGTCCGATACGATGTAGATGAACAGGGTGTTGTCACGGATCCCCATTTCCTCGAGCGCGTCCACCAGCTTCCCGACCTGCGCGTCGGTGTGCTCCAGGAAGCCGGCGTATACCTCCATGAGGCGCTCCTGGAACGGGCGCTCGGCCTCGGGAATCTCGCTCCAGGCGGGCATTCCCTCGGGCCGCGGTGCCAGCTCGGCGTCCGCGGGGATCCATCCGAGCTCCTTCTGCCGCTCGAACACCCGCTCCCGCATGGCGTCCCACCCGTCGTCGAACCTGCCCCTGTACCGGTCGGCCCATGCACGGGCCACGTGATGCGGTCCGTGCACGGCGCCCGGGGTCCAGTACACGAGGAAAGGCTGATCGGGGTGAATGGCGCGGTGCCGCTGCATCCAGCGGATCGCCTGGTCCGCCATGTCCTCGGTCAGGTGATAGTCCTCGTAGTTCTCCGGGTGCGGCGTGGCGATGGGCGTCGTGTTCTCCCACAGGGTCGGCTCCCACTGGGAAGTCTCGCCGGCGATGAAGCCGTAGAAGTGGTCGAACCCGAGGCCGGTCGGAAAACGGTCGTATGGACCCGTGGCCAGGGCGTCCACGGGCGTGTTGTGCCACTTTCCGAACGCTGCCGTACCATATCCGTAGTAACGGAGCACCCTGGCAAAGGTGGCCGTTGACTTGGGAATTTCTCCCGTGTAGCCGTCCCAGTCGTTCGCGAGCTCCGCGATCTGGCCCGCCCCGACGCGGTGGTGGTTTCGTCCGGTGAGGAGCGATGCGCGGGTCGGTGAGCACATCGCCGTCGTGTGGAACGCGTTGTAGGCGATCCCCTCGTCGGCCAGCCGCGACAGCGTCGGGGTCGCGATGTCGCCGCCGAACGTGGACGGCTGTCCGAACCCCGCGTCATCCAGCATGACGATGACGATGTTGGGCGCGTCCTCCGGCAGGCGGTTGATCTGCTCACGCCATTTGTGCACGGACTGCTGCATCGTCGGGCCGGCCTCACCCCCCATCGGTGGAGGGTCGAAAGGCAGCACGGCGCCGACTTCCGGCGAAACTTGCGCGTCGCGCGGCTCCCCCGTGCAAGCGACCAGCGCCCACGTCAGGGCCGCCGTGGCCAGGAACAAGCTCGCGACCGTGGAAGATGCGCGAGCGTGCGAACCTCGGACTCGCCTCTCCATCAGACCCTCCTGCGACATGGATGGCAGGCACATCGGCTCCCCCGTCCGGGAGGTAGCAGAACCACGAACGGATCTTGCGAATGACCGCGGCGAGCGTCGGCGGGCGTGCAGCCGGAGGTGACACCGGCCGAGGGGGAAGTGCCGTGGACGCTGCCGTCGCAAGCTACGCCAGAATGCCGACTCCGACAACCGGCGATCCTCTTGCAGGCAAACGGCTTGGCCGGATGCGAACCGCTCCTCAGCCGCCCTTGCTCTCGTACCAGCTCCCGCCGACGCCGATGTCGACCCTGAGCGGCACGTCCAGATCGATCGCCCCTTCCATCTCCTCGCGTACGATGGCGCGGGTGGCTCCGATCGCGTCCTCCGGGACCTCCAGCAGAAGCTCGTCGTGCACCTGAAGGAGCATGCGCGCCCCGGCGCCGGTCTCCGCGAGCCTCTCATGCAGCCGGATCATGGCAATCTTGATCAGGTCGGCCGCCGTTCCCTGGATCGGCGAGTTCGTGGCCAGGCGCTCGCCGAACCCGCGCACCCCCGGGTTCCGGGAACGGATCTCCGGGATGTAGCGGCGCCTACCAAGCAGGGTCTCCACGTAGCCACGCTCACGAGCCTGTTCCTTCATCTCGTCGAGGTAGCGCCGGACTCCCGCGAAGCGCTCGAAGTAATTGGCGATGAACTCCTCGGCCTGGCCGCGGCTGATGCCGAGCTGTCCGGCGAGGGCCGCCGGTCCCTGACCGTAGATGGTGGCGAAGTTGATCGTCTTCGCCTGGTCCCGCATGCCGCCGCTCACCGCCTCGGGATCTACGCCGAAGATGCGGGCGGCCGTCTCGCGGTGGATGTCCCGGTCCGACCGGAAGGCCTCGACGAAGGCGGGGTCCTCCGACAGGTGCGCCAGAACGCGGAGCTCGATCTGCGAGTAATCCGCGGACAGGAAGCGGCAGCCCTCCGCCGGGACGAAGCCTTTCCGGATCTCCCGGCCCAGCGCCGTCCGTACCGGGATGTTCTGGAGGTTCGGGTCGGAAGAGGAGAGCCGCCCCGTCGCCGCCACCGTCTGGTTGAACGTGGTGTGGATGCGCCCCGTGTCCAGGTTCACCAGGGCGGGCAGTTTGGACACATACGTCCCATCCAGCTTGTCGAGCTCCCGGTACTCCAGGATGAGCCGCGGAATCTCGTGTCCCTGCTGCGCCAGCTCGGTCAGCACGCTCTCGTCCGTGGACGGCCCTGTCTTCGTCTTCCGGATCACCGGCAGCTCGAGACGCTCGAACAGGAGCTCCCGCAACTGGGGAACGGACCGCAGGTTCACCTCGCCCCCGGCGAGCTTGTAGATCTCCTCTTCGACCTGCTGGATCTCGCCGCGGAAGCGCTTGCCCAGCGCCTCGAAGAACGCGAGATCGATGCGGATGCCGGTGTTCTCCATGTCCGCCAGCACCGGCACCAGCGGCATCTCGATCTCTTCCAGCAGATCGAGCATCGCGTGTGCTTCGAGATCATCCCTGAGCCGGCCATACAGACGGAGCGTGTAGTCCGCGTCTTCGCCGGAGTAGGCGGCCGCCTCCTCGAGCCCGACCTCGGAGAACGGGATCTCCGAACGCCCGGACCCGGCCACATCCGCATAACTGGTCAGCTTTGTCTGGAACCGGTCGAGCGCCAGGATGTCCAGCCCGTGCTGCCGCTTGCCCGGGTCCAGTACGTACGAGGCGAGCGATGTGTCGAAGTGGACGCCGCCGAGCGACACGCCCGCCCGCTCGAGCACGCGCCAGTCGTACTTGATGTTGTGGCCGACCTTCCACACCCCCGCATCGGACAGCAGCTCGCGGAGCGGCGCCATCGACTCCGAGCTGATCGGCGGAAGGTTCGGCACCGGTGTCGTCTCTTCGAGCATGAGCACCGGGTTTCCCTCCGAGTCCGTCGCCGTGGACGGTGGCGTGTGCCCGAAGGGCAGGTAGTACGCAGTCCCCTCCATTCCGGACAGGGAAACGCCCACCAGTCGGGCGCGCATCGGATCCAGGCTCGTCGTCTCCGTGTCCACCGCGATCACCTCGGCGGCGCGAAGCTCGCCGACCATCTCGGGCACCCGCGTCGGGTCCGTGATCAGGGCATATACGGGACTCTCGGGTGCACCGTCGGTCGGCTCGCTCCCGGGGGTCTCCGGGTCGGTGACCACGGTGGCCTGTTCGGGTGCCGGCGTGTGGTCCGGCGCCCAGTCCCGAGCCAGCCCGTGGAACTCCAGCTCCAGGAAGATCCGGCGCAGACGCTCGCGATCCGGCTCGACGAGGGCCAGCGAGTCAAGGTCGAGCTGAACCGGAGCGTCCAACCGAATCGTCACCAGGTCCTTGGAAAGACGCGCCTCGTCCGGGTGCTCCAGGAGGGCGTTTCGAACCCTCTTTCCATCCATCTCCCCGGCGTGGGCCAGGATCGCCTCCAGGTCCCCGTACTGCTCGATCAGCGCGGGGGCCGTCTTCTTCCCGATCCCGCGCACCCCCGGAACGTTGTCCGACGAATCCCCGATCAGGGCCAGGTAGTCCGTCACGTGCTCGGGCGCGACGCCGAGACGCTCGGAGGCATTGGCCGGAGTGACGCGCTCCTCGTCCACCCCGGCGGGGCCTCCGCGCCCGGGATTCAACAGGTGCGTCATGTCGTCGATGAGCTGGTAGAAATCCTTGTCGCCGGACACGATCACCGTTCGGACGCCCTGTGGCGCCGCCTGCCGGGCCAGGGTACCGATCACGTCGTCCGCCTCCCACCCCTCGATCTCGAGCACCGGGATCCGGAAGCCTTCCACGATCTCGCGCACCCGGGGCAGGGAAGCGGCCATCTCCTCCGGCATCTTCTCCCGCGTCGCCTTGTATTCGGGGAAGACTTCCGTCCGGTAGCTGTCGCCCGCGTCGAGAACGAAACCCACGTAGTCCGGGGCATGGTCGTCGATCAGGCGGACGAGAAAACGGGCGATGCCGAACGGGGCCGAGGTGTTCTCGCCGCTCGAGGTGGTGAGCGGCCGGCTGATCATCGCGAAGAACGCGCGGTAGATGAGAGCGTGACCATCCAGGAGGAACAGCGTCGGCGTGTGCGGGGTGTCGGTCAAGACGGCGGCTCCGACGGAGTGAGTAGACCTCTCGATGCGCCGGCGCCCCGACCGATCCGGTCCGGGGCGCCGCTGACAGCTTCTAGTGGAGGCGGGGAGCTAGACCCGGGTGACGTTGGCCGCTCGCGGCCCCTTGTCCCCGTCGGTCAGCTCGAACTCCACCTCCTGACCCTCGGCCAGTGTCTTGTAGCCCTCGATGTTGATGGCACTGTAGTGCACGAAGACGTCCTTGCCGTCCTCGAGCTCAATGAAGCCGTACCCCTTGGCATCGTGGAACCACTTGACCTTGCCTCTGGACATTCGGTGCCCTCCTGAAGAAGAAACGACGGACGGCGGGACGCCGGGCGGCATCCCATGTCGTGAATCCTACCCGAGCGCAAAGTTGGAGTCAACCGGGATTTCCGCCGAGGCCGTAGAGCCTTGAATAGATGTATCGATAGGAGAGAATTGCCTTCACGTAACGGCGCGTCTCGGTGAACGGGATCCGGTCGATCATCAGGTCCGTGCTGGCCGAGAATTCCGGGAAGCGGCGCCACGCGGCATATCTGTGAGGCCCGGCGTTGTACGAGATCAGCGCCGGTACGAGCGCTCCATCCCGCCGCTCCAGCAGCTCCCGCAGGTAGCGGCTTCCGAGGGCCAGGTTGACCTCGGGAACCACGAGCTGCCGGGAGTGGAAGTCGCCGATCCGCAGGCGCCGGGCCACTTCCGCTCCCGTGGCTGGCATGAGCTGCATCAACCCGGTGGCCCCGGCGTGCGATACGACGTCCCGATCGAACTGAGACTCCCGCCGCGTGAGAGCGGCCACCAGGTTGGGGTCGAGGCGCTCCGCAGCCGCTCTCTCGAGCAGCACGGGCTCGTAGACAAGGGGGTACACCGCCCTGAGGAGGTCCTCGCTCCAGATCCCCGATCGCGCACGGTAGACGCCCCAGGCGATCGAGGTGCCCTGCCACGAGAACCCGCTCTCGTTGAGCCCGATGGCGAGCGCCAGGCGATCGTCCCGCGACTCGCGCGGACCGCTGCGGGCAGACAGCTCGCGCAGGGCCCGCCCCTTCCAGCCCAGTTCCCGCAGCTGCTTCATCCGCTTCAGCAGCGCCGCGTGATCCGGGCGCAGGGCGACCGGCGGGGTATCCCGCATCTCGATGTAGTCCCAGGCGTCTTCGCCCAGCCAGCCGGCCGCCTCGATTCCGTAGAAGCCGAGCGGATCGTCACCCAGAACCTGCCGGTAGAGGACTCGGGCCCGGGCGCTGTCCCCGGCGGCGTCCCGCGCCCGGGCAGCCCAGAAGTTGGCTGCTCCGTACCAGTTCCCGCCGGGAAACCTGCGACGGTAGCCGTCGAAGTGCAGCGCCGCCTCGTCGGGCTTCTCCTGGACGAGATCGATCATCCCGAGACGGATCAGGGCATGACCCGCGTACGAGGAACGGGGGAATCGCGCGACCGTCGCCTCGTACCCTTCCCGCGCGGCCTGCAGGCGACCGCGGTCGTGCTCGATATCGGCCAGCAGAAAGGATGCATACGGCCCATCCGGCGCGAGGGGATCGGAAGCCACGACTTGCCACAGAGAGGCCGCCTCCGTGCGCAGACCTCTCCTGTAGAGCGCCCGGCCGGCGAGAAAGCGCATGCGCTGTTCGAGGAGGCGATCCGGCCGGTCGGCCGGATCGTCGAAAGAGCCGTCGATCCAAGGTTCGAGCAAGCGCTGAAGCTGAGCATACTGGCGCTCCACGAACAGGGCCCCTGCGAGCTCCATCGTCAGCTCGGGCCGCTCGTCGTCCGTCGCCGCTCGCAGGGCCGCCCGGAGCATGTCGATCGCGCGCTCGGACCTTCCCTCCCGAAGCTCCACATCGGCCAGCCGCCGCAGGTTGCTCACGGACGAGTCCTGCAGGAGCAGGTACTCCGTCACGCCGGGGCCTACCCCGGAATACCGTATGGCGGACTCGGCTTCCCGCTCCGCCTCGGCGGAGTCCCCGAGGGCGACCAGTGCGGGCACGACCCAGTCGGCGGCCAGACGCGCCCGGGCCCGGCGGCTCAGCGAGTCCGCCATGGCCAGCCCCGTAGACGTGTCCGCGGCGACGAAGAAGGCTCGGGCCAGCTCCGAGAAGGTCGAATCACGCCAGACCGTGGGGTGCGAACCGAGCCCGTCGGCGGCCGCCGCCGCGCTGTCCGGGATACCGGCTTCGGCCCACGACTCGACGGCCGAGAGCCGGAGCCAACCGGAGAGGGCCGTGTCTCCCTCCGCCGCCTCGACGTACTGGCGCGCCGCATCGGCGGGGCGCCCGCCCCGTCTCAGCGCGCGGGCATAGGCCACGCGATCTCCGGTCGAGAGACGCTCCGAGCCGGCGTGCTCGTACTCGGAGACGGCGGCCTCCGGATCTCCCAGCTCCAGGTAGGCCCGGGCGAGAAGAAGGCGCCCGGCCCCCTCCCCGTCGGTGTCCAGCCACGATCGATCCTCCAGCAGCCGCCGCACCGCATTCCACGCCAGCATGTCCGCGCTGGCCCGCGCCGCGAGAAGGATCATCCGGGGAGTGGAGGCCCCCGGGTCGACCGACAGGCGACGGGATGCCTCCCGGGCCGCCGTGAGCGGAAAGCCTGCCCGCAGCTGTTCCTCGATCGACCGGACGGCCGGGTCGTCGAGGAAGACCGAATCCGCCGGCCCCTGCACTCCTTCGACCCGGGCCTCCGAAGCGGGACGGCCCGGGCTCTCCTGCGAGCCCGCGGGTCGCGGGACGAGCACAAGCAGGCCCACCACCAGCAGCGAGAAGCATCGGCCGGCCGACAGCCCTGGCCTGCAGCGATGCCCTGCAGCTGCTTCGTTCATGGATTGCGCGTCCGCGGATCCCCGCATCTTCCTCTTCAACGTAGACCTTGTGTCCTGCGATTCTTCGTCCGGTTCGGACCTCGACGTCTCCGAGCCTCGTCGCATGGACGAGCCGCGACCTCAAGTCCAGCCGGAAGACTCAACCTGCTCTCATCCACGTAATGCGGCATGGCCGTGATGGGAAGGGGGCCGACGGACTGCCGGGGGCCGCACGCACGGGCGGGGCGCCAACCCGAAGGTCGGCGCCCCGCGTGTCGATCGGCCGAGGGGCGGGTCTTACATGTTCCAGATGAGCCGCACGACGGAGTAGCGACCCATCTCCGGAACTCCCACGAAGCTCTGGTAGCTGTTGTTGAAGATGTTCCCGATGTCGAGCTGCAGCGAGAGCCCGCTCCGCCCCGGGAAGGTGTAGCCCACGTTGAGATCGAATACGGAATACCCTTCCACTTCGCCGACGTACACGCCCGAGGCCACCGGGAAGCCGTCGATGAAGCGCCCGCGGACGGCGCCGTTCAGGCCGGAGGTGGGTGAGCGGTAGCCCAGGGTCGCAGACCCCTTCCACATCGGCGCGTTGAGCGCGACGACGTCCCCCTCCTCCGTCACGAAGCTGTCCTTTTCCACCCAGGAGAGCGTGCCCCCCAGCTCCCAGCGATCGTTGAACACGTAGGTGAGCGAGGCGTCGGCGCCGAAGAAGTTGAAGTCGCCCAGGTTCGTGTACGTCAGGATGATCGGGGCCGCGGTCGTCCCGCCGGCCGTCGTCGGAACGATCGAGCCCAGGGGCACCTGTCCGATCTGGCCCGCGAGGACCGCCGCGGTGGCGCGAGCCGTGGCTTCATCCGGGAACGCGATTCCCACCAGAGGCAGGAACTGGTCGACCAGGTAGGCCTCGGTCTGGGCCGCGGGAAGGAAGATGTTCGGCGTGAACGGCTCCAGCGCCGATACGAAGTTGTCGACCTGCGTGTAGTAGGCGTTCGCGCCGAGCAGCAGGTTGTCGCCGAGCAGCAGACCCTTGTACCCGACCTCGAACGTCTGCCAGATCGTCGGCTCGAGGTTCGGCACGTTCCCGATCGTGCTCAGGTCGGTGATCGGCTTCACGAACTGCTGCGAGTCGATGTCCAGCGTCGCACCGATCACCGGGATGTCCGCGGCCGACGGCACGCCGATCTGGCTCAGAAGTGCTCCCGCCTGCGGGTTGGAGGCACCGACCACCGCCACGGCCTCCGACCACACCTGTTCGGTCGTGGAGGGCAGGAACTCGCGCTGGCTCCCCGGATTGGTCTGCCCGGCGCAGGATGCCGGGTTCGACAGGCAGACGAGCGGGTTGAAGGGCGACATGTGCATCGGCACGTCGTTGGCGTCCCGCATGAACGAGAAGCCATCGTTGTTCCCCTGTGCCCGGGCATCGTAGTAGAACGGAGAGTCATCGCCCAGCGGAATCGCGAGGGCGGAGATGTCCAGGAAGAGGTTCAGCGTATTGGGTGTCGAGAAGGCACGGTTGTAGCTCGCCCTCAGGCTGCGCTCGGGGGTGGGCTTGAACACGATCGCCGCCCGGGGCGAGAAGACCAGGTTGTCCAGGCGCGAGTGGTCGTCCAGGCGCGCGGCCGCCACGAGGTTCCACTGGTCCGTGAGACGGCCGTCGTACTGGACGTAACCGCCGATCTCCGTCACATCGTCGTCGTCCTCGTTCTGCCCGTTGATCGAGCTCTGGGACTGCGGCACCGTGTGGAGGAAGTCGAGGCCGTACGTGAGGCCGTTCCGCGGGTTGATGTCGAAGCCGTGCTGCAACTGCGCGACCGTCTGGTACGACTTGTCGGTCAGCGGTCGGCCGGAGCGCAGCAGGTACGTCTCATCGTTGTCGTTCTTGTTCCAGAACACCTGCGCGAACAGGCGCTTCCAGTTGAACCGGGCCTGCGCGAACCAGTACACCCAGTTCTGCACCTGCCCGGCCCCGATCCCCGTCAGGTCCACGCTGTTCACGGCATCCATCCGGCCGCCGGCCAGTACCAGGGAGGTCTCGGCGTTCGGTCGGAAATCGGCGCGCAGGTCGAGGCCCCAGCGCTGCAGGTCGTAGTCCCGGCCGCCGGCCACGTTGTTGACCCGCGTCTCGAGGGCTGCCTGGTCGCTCGGATTCGAACAGCCTGTCAGGGGATTACAGCTGGAGAGGTCGCCCGCGAAGTTGAAGCACGCCGGGTTGGACGCCGAGTAATCGGCCGCGATGCACGCGTTCGCGATCCCCTGCTGCTCCACTTCCGTCGGGTCGTTGTACACGTAGTCCGTGCCGCCGAAGTACTGCCCGGAGAGCTTGATTCCGAAGGTCTCAGCCTCGTTGGCCCACGCCACGCGCCCCTCGGCCTGGAAGGTGCCTTCGGTGGAGGACGGGACCGCATCCGCCGTGTTGGCGCTCTGATTCCGCAGTCCGCCGGTGAGCGCCAGGTTGATCCCCGGGTCGTCGATGGGGGACTGCGTCAGGTAGTGGATCACGCCGTTCGCCGCGTTGGGCCCGTACAGCGCGGAGCCCGGCCCCAGCACGACCTCGACCCGGTCGAGATCCGAGTTGGTCGTCGGGTTGAAGTGCGAGATGTTGACGCGCAGCGACGGAACACGGGAAATCCGGTAGTCGGTCAGGTTGAGTGTGGCGCCGGAGAAGATATTGTTGAACCCGCGCACGACGACGTAGTTCTGCTGCAGGCCCGTGTTGACGAAGTCGACGCCGGCCTGCTCCTTCACGTGGTCCACCGGCGTCACGGCCGGACGCTGGGCGATGTCCTCGCGCGTCACCACTTCCACGGCCGCCGGGGCCTCGAGCGCCTTCTCGACTCGCTTCGACGCCGTCACCGTGATCGGGTTCAAGTTGAAGCTTCGCTCGGTCATCGTGACGGTCAGGCTCGTCGTACGGCCCGACTCGATCGTCACTTCAGGGTCGCCCTCCGGAACCGTCCACCCCGGCAGAGAGAAGGAGACGGTATAGCTGCCCGCCGGAATGCCCTGCAGCCGGAAGGTGCCGCTGCCGGTCGTGAACCCTCCGATCGCGACGCTGCCGTCCGATCTGAGCACCTCGACCTGCACCGAGGAAAGGCCGACTCCGCTCGTGCCATCCAGCACGGTACCGGCGAGAGCTCCTTCCTGGGCGCTCGCGGGCAGAGCGGTGATGAAGAGAAGAGCGAGAGCGGGAACGATCGTCCACCAGAACCTGACCGGGTGTCTGCTCATGACGTCGCCTCGTGTGAAGTGAACGCCGGAGGGCCGTGCCTCGAGAGGCCCCGCAGTGTGGCGCGAAAAATCAACCCATACTCGACGATTCGCAAGTCGCCCCCCGACGTCGGCCGGGGAAGACGGCGTGGATGAAAAAAGGCCCGGGGCATACCCCGGGCCTTTCCATGAGTCTCGCGGCGGCTCGCCGTGAGGGGCACGTGCGGGTCAGACGCCCGTGCGCTCCACGGCGTGCACGGCATCGATCATCTTCTGCGCACTCTCCTCCATGTCGATCACGATGCGATCCACGCGGTCGACGAAGTAGTTGTGCGCAATGCTGATCGGAATGGCGATCGTAAGACCTGAAGCCGTGGTGATGAGGGCTACCTTGATCCCGCCGGCGACCAGTGTAGCCTCGACCTCGCCGGCGATCTCGATCGCCTGGAAGGCCTGGATCATCCCGATCACGGTGCCCAGGAAGCCGAGCAGAGGCGCCACGTTCGACAGGGTGGCCAGCCAGACGAGCCCTCGCTCCAGCTTCGAGACCTCGATCGCGCCCGCGTTCTCCACGGCCTGCGTGACTCGCTCGGTGCCCTCTCGATACCGCTTCAGGCCCGCGGACAGAATGTGCCCGGCCGGCGCCTTCGACTCCTCGCACAGCGCCAGGGCCTGGTCGAGACGCTGCTGAGCGATCATCCCGTCGACCTCGCTCAGGAGCTTCTTGTTGCCGAGCGCCTTGGACAGGAGGTCGAAGAACTTCCAGATGATGATCAGGATTCCGACCGCGAGGCAGAAGCCGAGGGGCCACATCATGAAGCCGCCGGCATCCCAGATCTCGTTGAGCTTGAGCTCCTGTCCCGCGCCGAGCGCCTGCGCATCCTGGAGCAGCATGAGGGCTGAAACGGTCAAGCTTGCCAAGGTGTCCTCCGCCGTAGTCGTTGTTCTCTGGGCCCCCCGGTCCGGTCTCAAGGCCTCCCGGTCGGGGGTGGGAAGCTACCCGCCCGTTCGCCGGAATGTCAAGGGAAAGCGCGGTGCCGGCCCAACCGCTCCCCACGTCCTTCCCGGCTGCTCATTCAGCCCCCCGCCTCCTCCGCATCGTGCTTCCACCAGCGGGCGACGTTCACCCAGTCGCCGCGCGAGTCCATCCGCAGCCCGAACACGCCCGAGCGGGCGAGCGCCACGCGATCCAGGTAGTACAGGAACGTATATGGCTGGTCCGCCGCGATGAGCGTGTGATACCGGTGAATCAGCGAACGCAGACGCTCGCGGTCCGCGGTGAGCGGGATCGAGTCGAGCACCGCGTCCAGCTCCGGGTTGCAGTAGCTCGTGAACTGGAACGGCTGTCCCAGCTGGTCGCACGCCCACAGGTCCACGTCGTTCAGCGGGACGTCCCGGACCCACCCGAGGATCAGGGCGTCGAACCGCCGGTCAGGCCCCAGGACCAGGGGCATGAGTGCCCCCGGCTCCCGGACGACGGGCTCGACCTCGACGCCGACCTGACCCAGGGAGGCCTGCACGAGCGTCTGGATCGCCGCCCGGTCCGGCCGCGGCGTGGCGAGGATCTCGAACCGGAAGGGCTCTCCGCTTCTGTCCCGAGTCCCGTCCCCGTCGGAGTCCGTCCACCCCGCCTCGTCCAGCAGCTTCGCGGCTTCCTCCGGGTCGTACGGAAGCGGCTGCCACGTGGAGTCGTAGGCCCAGTGCCACGGGCCGACGGGCCCCGTCGCCACCGTTCCCGCCCCGCCCAGCACCGCGTCCACCAGGGTCTGGCGATCGATCGCCATCGTCAGTGCCCGACGCACCGTCGGATCCGCGAACTCCGGGCGCTTGGAGTTCCACGCGATGAAGGCGTATTCCGGCGCGGCATATGCCGTGGAGTAGACGGACGAGTCGCCCTGCACCTGTTCGACCATTCCGGGAGAGGCATCCAGTACGACATCCGTCTCGCCCGTCCTCAGCGCCGCGGTGAGCGCGAAGTCATCCGCGATCGGCCGGTACACGAGGCGGTCCAGATACGGAGGCCCGCCCAGCTCCTCGGGAAAATCCGGGTTCGCCTCGAACTCCCACCGGTCCCCCGGTACCCTCGCCACGAAACGGAACGGCCCGCTTCCGACGGGGGACGTCGTCCCGAACGCGGCGGATTCGAGTTCTCCTGGCGGAACGGCGCCGAGAATGTGCTCGGGCATGATCGCCGTTCGGGTCCACCCGTACAGAGCGTCGGAGTGCGGCCGAATGTAGAAGCGTACCGTGACCGGGTCGAGCACCTCCACCGCATCCCAGGAGTCGAAGTAGGATGGGTTGGCGAACGGGACCTCGGGATCCTTGAGGCGTTCGAAGGTGAAGGCCACGTCGCGAGCCGTCACGGGCGCCCCGTCGTGCCACTCGAGGTCGTGTCGGAGGTGGAAGACGACCTCGCTCGTGTCCGCATCGAACTCCCACGACCGGGCCAGATACGGCTGCGGCTCGTAGTCCGCGTCGCTCGCCACGAGCGTGGCGAAGAGGACGTAGATCTGCAGCTGCACGCTCTCGTAGTCGGTCGCCACCAGTGAGTTCATGGACACC
Organism: Candidatus Benthicola sp.; assembly: GCF_058719085.1. NCBI lineage: Bacteria > Pseudomonadati > Gemmatimonadota > Gemmatimonadia > Candidatus Palauibacterales > Candidatus Palauibacteraceae > Candidatus Benthicola > Candidatus Benthicola sp. The sequence continues at coordinate 33,366 of NZ_JBZQEK010000031.1, read as the reverse complement.
GGATCGTTGCGGCCCGCCACGACGAGCGTCCCCCCGTGGCGTTCCGTCTCCGGGACATCCGGCTCGACGCGAGTCGAGGGCGTCCACCCCGGCGTCGTCTCACGCTCCGGGGCCCGTTCCCCACAACCCACCCAGACCAGCGTTGCCGCCACGAGAATCGGAAGCGATCGCATGGACCTCGCCTGTCTCATTCGCTCTCCCCGATCGTCAGCGACGCCACGTCCAGGCGTCGTCCTCGTACCGACGCCTCTTCTTCTCTGCAGCATCGCGCTCATCCGCTTGCAGGCCCTCCCAGGCCAGGTCACGTCCCAGCTCTCGCGAGAACGCCGCTCCCAGCGCGTCGGCCAGTTCTTCCGGTCCGGGCACCGGCTCCACGAACTCCGCCAGACTCGAAGCCGGCACTTCGCGCACCGGTGCGCCACCGACCCTCAATTCCTCCACCGCGGCCTGGTCGTTGTGGAGGAGCAGCGAGCCGTGCTGCAGCAGCGCCCCTGTCTCCCGCCACTGCGCGCTCCCGATCAGCTTCCGGCCACCGGCGACCACTTCCCCCGGAAGCGGGTCCCGAAAGCAGGCGCGCGCCGTGGGCCCGGGAGTCGGCCCGGCCCGCTCCCTCGGCGCCACGGAGGCGGGAACGCCGAGATCCCGAAGACCGGCTGCCAGGGCCGAGTTGATCCGGTTATACGCATCCCGCAGCCCGCCCCACTCTTCGGCCGGTGCCGTCACGCTGTAGGTGATCTCCCTGTGGTGGAACACGGAACGGCCGCCGGTGGGCCTCCGGACTACATCGATGCCGCGAGCCGCAGCCCGCTCCGGGTCGTACTTCCCGCGTGCGCGCTGGTTGCGACCGAAAGAAAGGCAGCCGGGCTCCCAGCCGTACAGTCGGAGGGTCACCCGGCCGGCCCGGGCGGCGTCCATCAGAGCTTCGTCCACCGCCATGTTCCATGCACCGGGCGCCGGGTCGTGGCGGATGCCGCGCAGCCGGGTCTTCAGTCCTCGCCGTCCTCCGGAAAGCTCCACCTGAGGTCCAGCTGACGTGCCGCACGCCCCTCGTCCAGACGCCGTACCGGCGTGGTGTGGGGCGCCGTGGTCACCAGCTCCGGGTCGCTCTCGGCTTCGCGCGCAATCGACTTCATCGCTTCGGCGTAGCGCTCGAGCTCCTGTCGCGTCTCGGTCTCGGTCGGCTCCGTCATCAGCGCCTCGGGGACGATGAGCGGAAAGTACACCGTGGGAGCGTGGAACCCGTAGTCCAGTAAGCGCTTGGCGACATCCATCGTCTTGATGTCCGTGCGTTTCTTCAGAGACGTCCCGGAGAACACGGATTCGTGCATGCCCCTGCCGTACGGAAGGTCGAAGTCGTCCTCGAGGAGGGCCGTCAGATACGCGTTGTTCAGCACCGAGGCCTCGGCCGTCTCGCGAATCCCCTGGCGGCCGAGCATCCGGATGTACGTGTAGGCTCGCACCATGACCCCGAAGTTGCCGTAGAACCCGTGAAGCTTGCCGAAGGACTCGGGCCGGTCCCAATCGAGGCCGTACGACCCGTCGTCACGCCGCACCACCTTCGGAACCGGCAGGTACGGGGCCAGGTGTGCTTTCACGCCGACGGGGCCCGAGCCCGGACCGCCCCCGCCATGCGGGGTGCTGAACGTCTTGTGCAGGTTGAAGTGGACGATGTCGTAGCCCATGTCCCCGGGCCGCGTGACGCCCATCAGCGCGTTCAGGTTCGCCCCGTCCATGTACATGAGGCCACCCACCTCGTGAACGAGGCGAGAGATTTCCAGGATGTCGGACTCGAAACGGCCGAGCGTGTTCGGGTTCGTGAGCATGAGCCCCGCGACCGTCTCGTCGAGCCGCTCACGGAGCGCTTCGAGGTCGACGCGGCCCGACGGATCGGACGGGATCTCCTCCGCGTCGAAGCCCGCCATCGCCGCCGTCGCGGGGTTGGTGCCGTGCGCAGAGTCGGGAAACAGCACGCGTCGCCGGGTCTCGCCTTCGCCCCGGGCCTCGTGGTAGGCCCGCATGAGCAGAACGCCGGTCATCTCTCCCTGCGCTCCGGCGGCCGGCTGCAGGGTCACCTCGTCCATCCCGGCGACCTCCTTCAGCAGCTCGGCCAGCTCGTACATGAGCCGCAGGGCGCCCTGGGCGCTCGCCTGAGGCGTGAAGGGATGCAGGCCCGCGAAGCCGGGGAGGCGGCACGTCGCCTCGTTCACCTTCGGGTTGTACTTCATCGTGCACGAACCGAGCGGGTAGAGCGCTCTGTCCACGTGATGATTCTTGAGCGACAGCTCGGTGTAGTGCCGCACCACCTCGTTCTCTGGGACTTCCGGAAGCCGCGCCGGCTTCTCACGCAGGTAGCGCCCCGGAATGAGGTCGTCCAGCGGACGGGCATCCACGTCGCTCCGGGTCATCCGGGTGCCGCGTCGCCCGTGTTCGGACTTCTCGAATATGGTGGGCGTCGTCTCGCCCTTGAACGGAAAGCCGGCCATCGCCTGCCTCTCCTTCGTCAGAACTCGTAGCTGTCGCCGGGCTCGAGCACGACGACCTCGGCCCTCGGCTCCACCCGCCCCCGGAACTCCTCCGGGTCCTGTTCGATCAGCGGCCAGGTGCCGTAGTGAATCGGGATCACCACCCTCGGTCGGATCATTTCCACCGCGCGGGCCGCATCCTCCGGCCCCATGGTGAAGTTGTCGCCGATCGGGAGCAGCGCCACGTCGACCTGCCCCTCGAGCAGCGCCATGTCCGCGATCAGTGCCGTGTCACCGGCGTGATAGATGCGGCGCCCGTCGAGCTGCATCAGGAAACCCGCCGGAACGGTCGTGTATCCCTCCGCCCCCTCGCCCGCCACCTGCCCGCCGTGCAGGGCAGGCGTCATCTTCACCCGCCCGAACGGAAAGTCGAAGCCGCCCCCGATGTGCATCGGGTGGACCTTCTCGTGCCCGAGGACCTCCTGGGCGTACGAGACCACCTCGAAGGAGGCGATCAGGGTCGGATTCACCTCGGACAGCAGCGGCCACGCGTCGGCCACGTGGTCGTAGTGACCGTGCGTGAGCAGCACGTAGTCGAGCCCGTCGTGAAAGTGCTCGCGGCCGACGTCGGCCACCGGGTTGTCCGTCAGGAACGGGTCGACCAGGAGCCGTGTGCCATCGTCCGTGCGGATCTCGGTGCACGACTGCCCGTGAAAGATCAGCTTGCCCATCGGTCCCTCCTCATCCGGCTCATCCCGCGAGAACATCGATCAGGCGATCGATCTCCCCGCGGCTTCGCTTCTCCGTGAACGCGAGCAACAGTCCGTCCGGCGCCTCGAGCGACGGGAACCGGCTCAGCGACACCCCGGCGAGAACCCCGGCTTCAAATCCACGCTCCAGTATGGCCCGGGAGTTCTCCTCGGTGGCGACGGCGAACTCGCGGGCGAACGGGGTGTCGGGATAAAGCGGCGTCACTCCCTCCACCGACTGCAGTCGGTCCCACGCATAGTGGGCGTTGCGCACCGAGGATTCCGCCACCTCGCGCAGCCCCTCCCGGCCGAGGAGGCTGAGGTGAACCGTTGCGGCGAGCGCGTTGAGCCCTTGATTCGTGCAGATGTTGCTGGTGGCCTTCTCTCGCCGGATCTGCTGCTCTCGGGTCTGGAGCGTCAGCACGTAGCCACGTCGGTCCTCCATGTCGACGGTGGCGCCGACGATGCGCCCGGGCATCTTGCGCACCAGCTTCTCCCGGGCCGCGAACAGGCCGACCACCGGACCGCCGAAGCTCGGCGCGTTCCCGAACGGCTGTCCCTCGGCCACGACCACGTCGGCTCCGAGCTCGCCCGGAGACTTCAGGAGCGCCAGCATGACCGGGTCCGCCACCACCACGAGAAGCGCGCCCGCCGCATGCACGGCGTCCGCGATCGGTTCGAGGTCCTCGATGCAGCCGTAGAAGTTCGGGTACTGCACCATGACGCAGGCGACATCGTCCCCGAGGGCGGCGTCGAGCGCGTCGCGGTCGAGCCGTCCGTCAGCGCCCGGCGGCACTCTCTCCAGCTCCGCGCCGAGGCCCCACAGGTACGTGTCCGTCACCTTTCGGTAGTGGGGATGCACGGTGCGGGCAGCCAGCACCCGCTCCCGCCGCGTCACGGCACGGCACATCACGGCCGCCTCGGCGGCAGCGGAGGGCCCGTCGTACATCGAGGCGTTTGCCACGTCCATCCCGGTGAGCTCGCAGACCATCGTCTGGAACTCGTAGATCGCCTGCAGCGTGCCCTGCGCGACTTCCGGCTGGTACGGCGTGTAGGCGGTGTAGAACTCGCTTCGCCGCACGATGTGATCCACGGCGGCGGGCACGTGGTGGTCGTACTGACCGGCGCCGGCGAAGCACACGAGGCCACGGTTGGCCTCGGAAAGAGCGCTCAGCTCGCGCACCGCCTCCCACTCCGAAAGCGCCTCCGGAACCTCGAGATCCCGGTCGAGCAGGAGCTCATCGGGCACGTCGGCGTAGAGCTGGCGAAGATCGGAAACGCCGGCCCGGGCGAGCATCGCGCGTCGGTCGGCGTCGCTGTGTGGAACGAATGACATCGGTATTCCTGCCGTCGTTAGGGCCTGCCGGCACCCCGTGCAGGCTTCGGTCGGTTCGGCGTCGCGCCCCGCCGGACCGCGGGGCGCAGCGAGCCGGGCGGGCTGCCCGGGCGCGTCAGTCCTCGATCAGGCTGCTGTAGGCTTCCGGAGCGAGCAGATCGTCGAGCTCCGAGGGGTCGTTCGCCCGGATTCGAACCATCCACCCCTCACCGTAGGGATCCGAGTTCACCAGCGCCGGGTCCTCCTCGAGGGCCTCGTTCACTTCCACGATCTCGCCGGAGATGGGGCAGTAGAGATCGGATACCGCCTTCACGGCCTCGATCGTACCGAACACCTCCATCTTCTCGAACGAGTCGCCCTTGGCGGGAAGCTCCACGAAGACCACGTCGCCCAGCTCACCCTGGGCGTAGTCCGTGATACCGACCAGGAACTCGCCTTCCGCATCCGTCTCTCGGACGTACTCGTGTTCCTCGGTATACCTGAATCCGTCGGGGATCGCTGACATGGCAGTCCTCGCTGTCGTTCTCGCGTGGTCGCAGGCCGGCCGCGTTGCCGGCCGGGAGGGGAGAATACGGGGCCGCGGCCCGCCGCTCAAGACGAGGTCGCGGTCGTGCGGGAGGACGGGGCCGCGCGGGCCCTCCGGCAGCTCTATCCGTCCGATCCGCGCTTCAGCTGCCGGCGTTCCTTGCGCTCCAGCCGGCGACGCTGGCGAGCCTCCTTCGCCGTCTCGCCCGGAAGACGAACCGTCACCTCGACACCGCCCATCACGGCCATGCCCCGAATGACCAGGCGCGGAGCGTCGGGCTCGCGAGAGTCCCCCGCCTGGTCGAGGGCCTCGAAGCCCCCCATGAGGCCGAAGCCGTGCGTCTCCACCGCGAGGCCGGGAGGCACGATGATCTCGACGCCTCCCATCATGGCGAGGACGTTCACCTCCGTTTCGCCGGGCGGCATCCGTGCCTCTCGAAAGTCGAGGCCCGCACCGCCCATCAGGGCGAGCGTATAGAGCTTCCGGGGCGGGACCCAGGCGCCTTTCCGCTCGGACCCGCTCATGATCGCGATCTGGACGTTGAAGTTCCGCACCTGCTCGGCCGGTACGGTGGCGATGGGAGGGTGCGCGACGGCATCGCGTTCTCCGTCCGACCGGAGAGCCGGAAGGCCCGCGACGAGGGCATCCAGGTTTTCGAGGCTCGTCGCCGTGTACGCGGCGTCGAGACGTGCCTCGAATTCCTCGACCGTGAGGTTGTCGGCCGCATAATGATCGATGAGCCGCTCGATGGTCTGCTCGCGCTCCCTCTTCAGCGGCACGGGGACCTGGCCCGTACTGTCCGGCATCCACCGACTCCTTGGCTTCGCGTTCCTCCCGTCGCACGGAGAGTCGCCCCAAGATAGGCCGGTGCGCCACATCCCGCACCGAGACGTTTCGGCCTTCTTCGGCCCGTTGCGCGTCCGAACCACGGACGCGAGTTTCGGGAATGCCGTGCCGCTGCGGCGGACTCGGCACCGGTGTTGTGCCCGATGTCTCACTCTTCGAAGGGAGGTGATCCAGTGTCCAATAGACCCGAGCCTGGCTCGACATGGGCGAGCGGTCGCCTCGGCGTGAGCCGCTGAGGGAGCCTGGCTTCCTCCGCGCCTGCTGAGCGCGCGTATGCCTGACGAGCGGAGCCGCCGTGCGCCGCGTCGAGTCAGGTCGAAGAGAGGGCCGTGGACTCGAATCGGGTCCGCGGCCTTTTCCGTGAGAGCACGGTCGGGCGAAGCGCCCCTGCCGTGAAGCCGGTCACTCTGTCACGGAGACCCTGCCGTGGAATTCGGAAAGTATACGGGAGCCGGAAACGACTTCGTGATCACCGAGGCGCGCTGGCCCGACGAGGAAGGCTCGCCGGTGGCCCGCCACGTGTGCTCCCGGGAAACCGGAGTGGGCGTGGACGGACTGGCCCTCGTGTGGCGTCTCGGGGACGGTCGCGTGGGTGTCCGCTTCTTCAACCCGGACGGCTCGGCCTTCGGTACGTGCGGAAACGGCACGCGCTGCGCCGCCCGCTTCGCCGTGGATCGCGGCCTCGTCCCCGGCTCGCCCTTCACCATCGAGACCTCGGACTCCGAAATCCGGGCCGAGGTGGACCCAAAGGCGGACTGGGTGGACCTCGAGTACCGCATGCCCGTGGAGGTCGAGCGATCGATTCCGGTGGAGGGCCCGTTCGGGCCGGTCGAGGGGTGGCTGGTCCGGATCGGCGTGCCGCACTTCGTGGTCCCTCTCGACCGCAGGCCGGACGGATCGATCGAGGAGGTGTGCAGGCGAATCCGCCATGACCCGGTCCTCGGGCCCGAGGGAGCGAACGTGAACCTGGTCAGCCTCGAGAGCCCGGAGCGGGGCTCCATCCGGACCTTCGAGAGGGGGGTCGAGGGAGAGACGCTGGCGTGCGGCAGCGGGGCGATGGCATCCGTGTTCGCGCTCCGGGCCGCGGGTCTGTGCGACTCCGAACTGGACCTGCGGGTGATGGGAGGCTGCGACCTGCGAATCCGCGTCCCCGATGCTCCAGACCCGGACGGGGATCATCGCCTCCACCTCGCGGGCCCCGCCCGTCATCTGTTCGACGGACGCTTCGCCGAGTCTCAGCCCGGCCTGACCGCCTCGAGCGGCGGGGCACGGTGATCGAAACCGTGGCGACCGAGAGTTGACGGACCCGGTCCACGCGCTCCTCCGCTGGTTCGAAGGCCGCGAGCGGTTCGTTCCAGGACGAGGGGAGACGGATCCCTATCGCGTCTGGGTCGCCGAGGTCATGGCCCAGCAGACCCGCATTTCGACGATCATCCCGTACTACGAGGCCTTCCTGGAGCGCTTCCCCGGAGTCGAGGCGCTGGCCGCGGCGCCACTGGACGACGTCCTGAAGGCGTGGGAGGGAATGGGTTATTACGGCCGGGCAAGGAATCTACACCGGGCGGCGGCCCTGATCCGTGAACGGTACGGCGGTCGCCTCCCGGCAGACCCGGACGAGCTTCGGTCACTGCCTGGAGTGGGACCGTACACGGCCGGAGCGATCGCCAGCATCGCGTTCGATCGACCGGAGCCGGCCGTGGACGGCAACGTACGTCGTGTGCTGTGCCGGCTCCACGACCTCGCGGACCCCACACCGGCGCGTCTGGACTCCCTGGCCAGGGAGTGGATCGAGCGTGCCGGGGGGGCCGCGAGAGAGATCAACCAGGCGCTCATGGACCTCGGCAGCTCCATCTGCGGTCCCCGCGCTCCGCGGTGCGAAGAGTGTCCGCTGGCGATGGCCTGCGCCGCCCGGGAGCTCGGGACCGTTGCGCTGAGGCCGTCCTCGCGCCGGCGCCCCCCTCTCCCTCACCACGACATCGCCGCGGCAGTCGTGTGGCGCGGGCCCCGCCTCCTCATCGGCCGGCGACCCGAGGAAGGACTCCTCGGAGGACTGTGGGAGTTTCCCGGGGGCAAGGTCGAGCCCGGCGAGACGCCGGCCGAGGCGGCCCGCCGCGAGGTGAGGGAGGAGGCGGGGATCGACGTGCGTGTCCTGGGTCCGATCGGGGAGGTGCAGCACGCCTACAGCCACTTCCGCATCACCCTGCACCTGTTCCACGCCCGGTGGGTCGCCGGCGGCATCGACGACGTGCCGTCGGCCTCCCGGCGGTGGGTGCTGCCGGCGGAACTGAAGGACTACGCGTTCCCGGCCGCCAACCGTGATCTCATCCAGCGGCTGATTCGGGGGGAGGAGCGTCCTCCGGCCGATCCCGGCCCGGCATGAGACGCACCCACCCGGCCGCGACCGCGATCAACACTCCCCCGGCCACGAAGCCGAGCCCCGCACCGAGCGCGCCGTAGGCCCAGCCGGCTGCCACCGGTCCGATGACCCTCGCCAGCGCACTGGCCGACTGGTTCACGCCGAGCACCTGGCCCTGTTCGTTCGCCATGGCGCGGCGCGACACGAGGCTCTGCAGCGAAGGAGCGAGGAGGCCCCACCCGAGCCCGACCACGATCAGCGCGACCACCGTCGCGGTGATGACGTGGACCAGCCCCATCGCCACCACACCGACGGCCAGGAGGGTCCCGCCGATCATCGCCGTGGTTCTCTCCCCGTACCGTTCCACGGTCGGTCCGATGATGGCTCCCTGCACCGTCGCCGAGACCATTCCGACGAGGGCGAACATGCCTCCCGCGTGCAGGGCGCTGAGGCCGAGGGGGTTCTCCAGAAACAGCGGGAAGATCGTCGTGAACCCGGCGAACCCCATCGTCCCGACGAAGAAGACGCCGATCGGATCCCTCAGGCGCTTCCGTCGCAGCACCGCGGCCACGGCCCTCGCCCTGCCCGTGATCGCGGTGAGCGCTCCGGCGCCCTCGCGTGTGCGGTTCTCCGGCGCCAACGACTCCGGCAGCCACCGCCACGCCGCCAGCGCGGCGCTGAGGCTGAGTCCGGCGGCCACGAAACCGGGAAAACCGTATCCCCAGGGACTGAGACCGCCACCGATGGCCGGTCCGAAGATGAAGCCGAGTCCGAAGGCCGCTCCGATGAGCCCCATGCCGCGCGCTCGCTTCTCCGCCGTCGTGGAGTCCGCGATGTACGCCTGCGCTACCGGGATGTTGGCACCCATCACGCCGGCGATCACCCTCGAGAGCAACAGCACGCCGAGCGATCGGGCGAGCCCGAACACCACGTACGACGCGGCAGACCCGAACAGACCGACCAGGAGCAGCCGGCGGCGGCCGTATCGATCCGACAGGGAGCCCCACACGGGGGCGAAGAGGAACTGCATCCCCGAGTACGAGGCGATGATGAGACCGACCTGGAAGGGCGAGGCCCCGAGCTCCGTGGCGTAGAAGGGCAGCAGCGGCAGAACGATTCCGAATCCGACCAGGTCCAGGAAGACGGTGAGGAAGATGATCCCGAGCGCCACCGATCCGGCGCGGCGGCCCCGGCTCTCGCTCCCCGAGCCGTCATGCGACGGCGGCCCCGGCGGCATGCTCGGATCCCTCCCTGTCGAGCTCACGCTTCTTCGGGCTCCGCGATCGTGTCGTCGAGGCCGGGAAGCGGCGGCACGTCCTCGCCGAGCGCCCGCATGTGAACGAGGTGAGCCCGGATGGAGGCCCGCGCGGCGCCCTGGAGACCCCCGGTCAGGTCGCCGTATACCCTCCGGGTGAGCTCCTCCACGCTGCGGGCGCCGCCATGAAACGCCCGGGCGACCTCCGCGTGCCGCTCGAGGCGGTGGTTCCTGTATTCCTCCAAGCGCGCCACTCCATCGTTCACGGGGGGACCGTGTCCCGGATAGAGACGAGTCGGTCGAACGGACAAGACACGGGCAAAGCTCGCCAGGCAAGCCCCGACGTCGCCGTCCGGGTGCAGGACGGCGCTGCTTCCCGTTCCGAGGACCAGGTCTCCGGTGAACACGGCGCGCCCCGGCGTCAGCAGGAAGGCCGTGTGGTCGGAGGAGTGCCCGGGCGTGTGCAGGGCCCGGAGGTGTCGTTTGCCCCCATCGAGCGGGATCGTGTCTCCCTCGGCCAGCGTCCGTCCCCGCACCCCGATCCGCGCGAGGGTCGCAGCCGAGGCTGCCACGGGCGCGGCGAAATGCTCCGCGGCGGCCGGGGCCACGCCGGAATGGTCCCGGTGGGCGTGGGTGAGCGCGATCGCCTCGACCGGCCTCCCGGCAACCAGCTCGGACAGACGTTCCAGCTGCCCGGGCAGCGCCGGACCCGGATCCACGAGCACGATGCGTGATTCACCCGCCGCATAGCACCGGCTTCCGTCCAGCGTCAGGGGCCCCGGGTTCGGCGCCACGAGCCAGGCGACCGGCAGCGGGGGCGCCACGTCAGTCGGCCTCTTCGTACTCCGGATCGCCCGGAAGCACGGGACGCACGGAATCCCCCTCAACGACGAGCCGTGGCTCGATCGGCTCGGGCCGCCGGCCGTGGCATCGCCGGATCAGCTCGTCGAGATCCGGCTCATCGGCGAGGCTCTGTAGGGTGCGACGGGTCGGAAACAGCATCGGCAACTGACCGGCGGCGAACCGGCGAACCGCCTCCGCCGGCTCGAGCCACACGTACCCATCCAGCTCGTCGGTGAGCGTGGGGTCCGGTGCGGCATCATCGCCGAGCACCGTGAGAAAGAAGCGGGTGTCGTAGCGCCGCGCGAAACGGGCCGGCGTAACCCAGCGGGCAAGGTAGGCCGCGCGCAGCGTGTGGAAGCTGGCGTCGAGACTCTCGACCGCGGCTCCGAACCCCAGGGCTCCCTTCAGCAGATCCTCGCGGACCTCGGCCGCCACATCCCTCTCCACCGGACGGTCTGCCGGGAGGATGCCCGTTTCCTCGAACAGCTCCCGCAGGGCCGCCACGGCCGCCGGACCTTCCTCTCCCCTCAGCGAGTCCGGCAGCCGCTCGAGAGCTCTCGGGTCGGCATCGGACCGATCGATGACTCCGCCCGCGAACACGTGAGCGCCAGCGGCGAATCGGGTGGTCTCCGGCCTGCGGAGGAGCAGCACCCGGGGGAGTGGCCCGAAACCGGTCGAGGCCAGCACGATCGTGGCGGCGGGTCGGGGTTCGGCGGGGCGTTCGCCCGGCTGGATGTGTCCCCGCGCGAACTCTTCGCGCTCGATCCGCTCGGTGACGCGCCGCAGGTCGGTCACACCGGCAATCCGGCCATGACCGAGAGGGCGACGACCACGAACACCAGCGTCATCAGGAGAAGCAACATGAGGACGATCGGGAGCAGCACGATGGCCGCCGCGCGGCCGGTCGACACCGAATGCGCCTCCCGGATCCCGATGACCACCACGACGACGTACCACACCTGGACGGCGATCACGGTCGACGCGTAGGCCAACAGGTAAAGGCCGCCGAGGATGCCTGGCGGAACCCCCGCCGGGCCGAACGCCGGCGGCAGGATTCCCGTCAGAAGACCGATGCCCGCAGCGTAGCAGAGCACCATCGATGTCGCCTTGAGACCTCGTCGCCGGGGGGCCAGCAGGACCGCGAAGAGGTGCTGAAGCAACGCGATCAGGCCGAGAGCGACCACGACCACGAAGGGCGTGAGGAAGAAGCTCAACAGCTGGATCTCGAGCGTCAGCCCGAACGCATCTCCGACCCCCCAGGGGCCCCACACGAACCAGAACAGTCCCGTGAGCCCACCGAGAACGGCCATGACGAGGAAGTAGAGGAGCACCCGGGAAAAGGGACCCTCCCAGTGGAGACGCGAGAAGAAGCCGGCCGGCGAGGTCAGACACTCCCACCAGGTGAGTCCCAGGTTGGCGGGAAACGGGACGTCGGGGTCCTCCCACGGCACACGGCCGGTCGGGTTGCTCACCAGCCCCGTTCCTTCTGTGAGTCGGCCGGGCCGATGCGGAAGCGCGCGTCCACCGCCATGCTGCCCTGCCCCTCGGGGAAGGCGAGGAACGGGTTGATGTCCATCTCGCGGATCTCGGGGTGCTCGCCCACCAGCTGGCTCACCCGTTCGATGACCTCCGCGAGCCCATCCAGGTCGACGCCCTGCTCGCCGCGTACGCCTTCGAGGATGCGGTACCCTCTCAAGGAGCGGATCATCTCGAGCGCGTCGACGGTGCTCACGGGCTGAACCCGGAACGCCACGTCGCGCAGCACCTCGACGTACACGCCGCCGAGGCCGAACATCACGATCGGCCCGAACGCCGGTTCCATGGTCATTCCGACGATCGTCTCCCGGCCCCCGGTCCACATGCGTTGCACGAGGACGCCAGCGGCCCGTGCCTCGGGACCCTCCGTCTCGAGGGCGGAGGCGATCTCCCTCCATGCGCTCCGGAGGTGCTCTTCATTCCGCAGGTCCAGCTTCACGGCGCCGGCCTCGGTCTTGTGAACGATGTCCTGCGAGACCGCCTTGAGAACGATGGGATACCCCACCTCGTCGGCCGCGGCCACGACCTGTTCCTCCTCCGTGGCGATCCGGAACGGGGCCACCGGGATTCCGTAGCACTCGAGCACTTCGAACGCCTCGGGAACGGTGAGGCGCTCGCGATCTTGGCGGAGCGCCCGGCCGATGATCTCGCCCACCCTGCGCGCATCTACGTCGAATGTACGTACCTCGGCCACCGGCCGGTCCAGCCACTGCCGGTACTTCCACATCGCCCCGAGGGCCCGGGCTGCAGACTCCGGGAAGCGATAGGCGGGAATCGGCGTGTCCTTCAGCTCCGCCATTCCCTGCGGCAGCCCTCGCTTGCTCATCAGAACCGCGAGGACCGGTTTTCCACAATCCTCCGCGCCGCGGTTGATGGCAGCCGCAATCACCGGTGCCTCCAGGCCGAGTGGCACGTAGGAAGCGATCACGGCGTCGATCCCCGGATCAGCCGCGATGATGCGCATGGCGCTTTCCACCTGCTCCGGGGTGGCGCTGGCGATCATGTCGACCGGGTTGGCCACGCTCGCCTCGGCCGGCAGGTGCTCGCGCAGCCGCGCCTGCGTCTCGTCGGAGAGCGGGGCCACCTCCAGACCGAACCCCTCGCAGGCATCCGCGATGATGATACCGGGCCCGCCGGCGTTGGTGAGGATGGCCACACGGCGGCCGCGAGGGAGCGGGGCCTTGCTGAACGCGATCGCCGCGTCGAAAAGCGCCTCCACCGTATCGGCCCGCAGCACCCCGCACTGCGCAAAAAGCGCGTCGGTGGCGATGTCCACCTGTGCCAGGGCGCCCGTGTGGCTGGAGGCCGCCTTCGCGCCGGCTTCCGTCCGCCCTGCCTTGACCGCCAGGACCGGTTTCCGTCGTGTCGCCCTCCGGGCCAGGGTCGTGAAGTGGCGGGGGTTCCCGAACCCCTCGATGTACATCAGGATGACCCCGACGTCCTCGTCATCCTGCCAGTATTCGATCAGGTCGTTCCCGGAAACGTCCGCCTTGTTGCCCATCGAGACGAACTGGCTGATCCCGATGCCGTACTCCATGGCGTAGTCGAGGATGGTCATGCCCATCGCGCCCGACTGGCTCATGAACGCGATCCCGCCATGCGGCGGCATCGCGGGCGCGAACGTCGCGTTCATGGAGACCGACGGCGCCGTGTTCATCACGCCCATGCAGTTCGGCCCGACCATGCGGAGGCCGTTCTCCCGGACGAGAGCCAGCAGCTCCCGCTCCAGGGCCACGCCGTCGCCGCCCACCTCCCGGAAGCCTGCGGTAATCACCACGATCCCCTTGACCCCGGTCTGGACGCATTCCCGGACCACACCCAGAACCAGCTGCTTGGGAACCACGATCACGGCGAGATCGGGCACCGCGGGCAGGGCCGACAGGGAGGGAAAGGCGGGAACGGAATTGACGGCGTCCGCCGTCGGGTTGACCGGATAGACGGGGCCGGTGAACCCGCTTCCCACCAGGTGCTTGAGCATTCCGTTGCCGATGCTCCCGGCGCGGCGGCTCGCTCCCACCACGGCGATCGACTTCGGGCGCAGGAGACTGTCCAGCATGGCGATCTATCCCCTCTCCGCGTTTCGCTGCACGCGGCAGTCGTTATCTTCTGGCATGTCCAGCGCGAACCTCACCCGGGCCGTCGAGTTCCCGGCCGGTCACCGTTATCACCGTCCCGACTGGGACGCGGCGCGGAACCGGGCCGTCTTCGGACCGTGCGCCCGGGAGGGCGGACATGGTCACAACTACCGGGTCGAGGTCACCGTCCGGGGCGAGATCCATCCAGAGACGGGCATGAGCCTGGACCTCGGGGCGCTGGACGACCTTCTGCGCCTTCACGTCCTCGATCCGATGGATCACGCGTTCCTGAACGAGCTGCCCGAGTTCGCCGGCGGCGCCATTCCCACCACCGAGAACCTGGCACGCGCCATCTGGGAGAGACTGGCCGGCGCCCTGCCTCCCGGCAGCGACCTCGTCCGGGTGCGCGTCCTCGAGGACCGCAACCTCTGGGCGGACTACACGGGGTGAGAGTTATCCCGTCCCGGGTCTTCTTGCTCTCCGATCAGTCCAGCAGGCGAAGCGGCATCACCAGGCAGAGGTAGTCGAGCTCACCGCCGGCCGGCTTGAACGTGGCGGCCCGCTCCGGGGCCTTGAACTCCACCAGCACATCGTCACCGGGCATGTACCGGAGCACTTCGAGCAGATAGTTCGCGTTGAACCCGATCTCTAGAGGCTCTCCGTCGTAGTCGACGGCCATCTCTTCCTCCGCCTCTCCGAGATCCGGGGTCTGCACCCGGAAGCCGAGCGTCCCTTCCGCGAACCGCATGCGCACGCGATGCGTCTGATCGCTGGCCACCACCGCCATTCTCCGGATCGCCGCTGACAGACCGTCCCGGTTCGCGATCGCCTTCTTGTCGTTGTCGGTCGGTATGACCTGCTGGTAGTTCGGGTACGGGCCCTCGATCAACCGGGTGAAGACGCTGCGTTGCGGTGTGCGGAAGGCAAGGTGGTTCTGCGATCGGGCGACGGAGATCTCACCCTCCTTCTCGAACAGTCGCGCCACCTGCTGCAGAGCCTTCGGCGGAACGATCAGATCGGTCTCCGGAGCTCCTCCTCCTTCCATGGGCACCGTGAGCCGCGCCAGCCGGTGGCCGTTCGTCGCCACCATCGAGGCCGATCCGGAGCCGAGCTGCCACAGGACACCGTTCAGAATGGGACGGCTCTCCTCCGTCGATACTGCGAAAGACGTCTTCCCGATCAACTCGTGCAGGTCCGCCGCCTGCATCGTCCAGGCGTCTCCCGAGTCCACTTCGGGAAAGCTCGGGAACTCCTCGGTCGGCAGGCCGAACAGCTTGAACCGGCTCTTCCCGCTCTCAATCCGGATCTCCACCCCGTCGGCGCGGATGTGAACCGGGGCCGCTGGAAGCTCCCTGGCGATCTCGGCGAACTTCTTCGCCGGAATCGTCACGGATCCTTCCGTCTCGACCTCGGCTTCGATTCCCACGGAAACGGAAATGTCGAGATCCGTGCCGCTCAACGTGAGCGTACCGTTCTGCGCGCGCAGGAGGATGTTCGAGAGCACGGGCAACGTGGTCTTGGTGGGAATGGTGGCGGCTACCGCACCCAGACCGGTGTGAAGGCTGTCTCGTGTGACCGATAACTTCATGGAGATCCTCTTTCGCTCTTTCGACCGGATACGGACCGGGGAAAGTCGTTCTCTCCTACTCTTCTAATATCTAACTTAGAAGTAACAGTAGGGGCCGTGGAAACGTGGAGAACCTGGCTCCCGGGACCGGATGCCCGCGAACGCAAAGAACATTTGGACTCTACGCCTCCTTAAGACATCCGGGAAAACTAGCTGGGACGTCCACATCAATCCACCGTTGGACCGCCGGAGGCAGAACGAATGCCCGGCCTTCAACGATCTTTCAACAAAGGACGGGGGACAACTTCGGAATCCACCAGAGCCGAATCACTGGGCCAGGTCATCCTGAAGTCGTCGGACGCGAGCCCTGAATTCCGCGTCCGACGCCATGTCCGCCTCCACCTTGTTCACGGAGTGAATCACCGTGGAGTGATCCCTGCCCCCGAACAGGGCCCCGATCTCCGTGTACGGCAGGTCCAGCGTCGTCTTGATCAGATACATCGCGACCTGTCGGGGCACCGTCAGCGGACGGTTGCGCCGCTTGGAAACCAGATTTTCTACCGTAACGCCCCAGGCGTCCGCCGTCCTCTGGCGAATCTCTACCGGCGTGACTCGCGCGCCGATCTCCTCCTCGAGGCGAGGGCCCAGTGCCTCACGAGCCAGGTCCAGCGAGATCTCGCGCCGCGTCAGCGAGCTGTACGCCAGAAGCTTGATGACCGCCCCCTCGAGCTGGCGAACCGAGGTCTTCCGGTTTCGGGCGATGAACTCGATGACGTCTTCTTCTATGGTGAGTCGATCCTCCGCGGCCTTCTTCTGCAGGATGGCGACACGCGTCTCGAAGTCCGGCGGCTTGATGTCGGTGACGAGCCCCCACTCGAACCGCGAGACCAGGCGCTCCTGCAAACCGGGGATCTCCTGCGGAGGACGGTCGCTGGTGATGACGATCTGCCGGTGGGCGTCGTACAGGGAATTGAAGGTGTGGAAGAACTCCTCCTGGGTGCCTTCCTTGTTTCCCAGGAAGTGGACGTCATCCACGAGAAGCACATCGATGCGCCGATAACGCTGACGGAAATCCGACGTCCGGCCGCTCTGGATGGCCGCGATCATCTCGTTCGTGAACTGTTCGGACGGTACGTAGGCGATCTGCGTGTCCGGAGATCGGCTCAGAATCTCGTGCCCGATCGCGTGCATGAGATGTGTCTTGCCGAGGCCCGTGTCACCGTAGATGAACAGCGGGTTGTAGAGCTGAGCCGGCGAGTCCGCGACGCCGCGGCAGGCCGCGGCAGCGAGCTGGCTGTTTCCGCCGATCACGAAGCGGTCGAAGGTGTACCGCTCGTTCAGTCCCGCCTCGCGCGCGCCCTCCGCCGCGGATCGCAGCTCGCTGTGAACGACCGGCTCGGCGGGAAGCTGCGGACCGTCCGGGGTCCCCACGGTGTCTCCGCCGAGCTCCGGGAACACCAGGCGCTCGGGCGTGCCCTGGTGCTCGAAGCGAAGTCCGATCGGGCGACCGAGGGCCTTTCCGGCCAGGTCCCGGAGCAGGTCTCCGTACTTGTCCTCGATCCACTCCACCGCGAATCGGGTTGGAGCGGCCACGACGAGCGTGTCGTCCGAAATGGCGACCGCTTCGGTAGAAGCAAGCCACGTGCGGAACGTCTGCTCGGGCAGAGCGCTCCGCGCCGCGCTCAGTATCGAGCTCCAGACTTCGGCAGCCGTCAGCTCCATGGACGTCCAATGCCAATGGGGAGGTCAACGGGGCCGTCCATTCTAGAGACCACGCCAGACACTGTCAATTAATGAGAGAAGGTCGGTTCGCGGGTCGTGAGAGAGGGCGGGAATTGATTGACAGGGAACGCGATCCGGCCTACTCTTAGAGGCTATCTGTCAAATGAGCGGGGACCTGCCGGCCCCGCGTGCGAAGCGAGAAGAGAATATGCAGCCGACGTTCAGAAAGCCGAGCCGACGCAAGCGGCTCAAGGACCACGGTTTCCGAGCCCGCATGAAGACGAAGGCGGGTCGCAAGGTCCTGGCGCGCCGCCGTCGCAAGGGTCGCCACTCGCTGACCGTGAGCGACGAGTTGCGCCCGAAGCACCGCCGCTAACCTCCCGAACGACTCACCCTCGCCTTGGGTGACGGGCTCCGCTTCCGGTATCCTCGCTCGGCCCGCGTGCGAAGCGGGCCGGAGATACGGGCCCTCCAGCGAAAGGGCTCCAGACGCCGGTGCGGGACGCTCGAGGTGATCCGCCGACCGTCCCCGACGCAGATGGCGCGAGCCGGGATCGTGGTTCCCCTCCATGGACGGAGCGCCGTCGAGCGCAACCGCCTGAAGCGGCGCGTCCGCGAGTTTCTGCGTACCGAGTGGCTGCCGCAGGCCTCGCGGGAGACACCGGCGCCGGAGGTCCTCGTGCGTGCTCGGCCGGGGGCCTACGGACTGACGCCCCGAGGGCTCCATCGCGCGCTCTCCGACTGTCTGGAGGTGTCGCCGTGAAGACGCTCCTCCTGTTGGCGATCCGAGGATACCAGGCCGCGATTTCACCCATGCTTCCGCCGAGTTGCCGCTTTACCCCGAGCTGCTCCGAGTACGCGAGGCACGCCGTGGAGCAGCACGGTGCGGCGAGAGGAAGCTGGTTGGCCCTCAGGAGGATCGGCCGGTGTCACCCGTTTGGCGGAAGCGGTTATGATCCGGTGCCGGAGCCTGCTGGCCAGGCGCCGCAGCGTTCAAACGACCCAAGATCGGGCGGAGAATAGATGGAGAAGCGAGTGGTCCTCGCCGTCGTCCTCACGATCGGCGTGATCTATCTGAGCAACCTTCTGTTTCCGAGCCCGGAGCCCCCGGCCGGCTCCGTCCCCGCGGACTCGGCCGTCACGCAAGGCGCGGCGGCCGACGTCGCCGCCGACTCGGTGGTTCGCGACACGGGCGAGGCCGGGATCTCCGGGCTGGAGCCGTCCCCGGGGGCCGTGGATGCGGCGGAGCCACAGATCCCGGGAGTCGAGGCGGAAACGGCGGGCGCGCCGGTCGGAGACACGGCGATCGTGATCAGCGACCTGGTGCGACTGCGATTCTCGACCGTGGGAGCGGTGCTGACATCCGCCGAGATTCTCGAGTACGAATCGTATACGCCGAATGGCGCCGGTGATCACCCGGTGGAGCTCGTCCGGCCCGGCGATCGCGTTTTCGGGTTCCGGGTGGCCATGGGTGGAGACACCGTGCGACTCGAGTCCCAGGTATTCGAGGCGGATCGGCTGGAGGTCGAGCTGTCGCCGGACCATCCCACCGACTCCCTGGTGTTCCGGTATCCGTTCCCGTCCGGCAATGCCGAATTCGTGGTGACCTACGGCTTCCAGCTGGACAGCTACCTGGTGAGCGTCGCCGGACGTCTGGAGGGAGTCGGCGACCGGGGGTACTCGATCCTCACATCGCTCGGAGAGGGACTCCGAACGAACGAGAAGGACCCCGAAGATGACTACCGGCAGCTCGCGTACGCGGTGCGGGGACGCGATGGAGGGATCGAGTCCCGGACCCTGGACAAGATCGAGCCGAACACCGTGCAGGCGGCGGAGGGCGGACCGTTCGACTGGGTAGCCGTGAAGAGCAAGTACTTCGTGATCGCGTTCGTGCCGCCCGAGGAAGGCCCGGCGTTCGGTGGCCTGATCGTCGCCGGGCAGCCGGCCGAGCACTCGGCGCGGATGGTCGCATCGCTGCCGGCGCCGGCCGGCGCCGGGTTCCGCTTCCAGGCCTACGTGGGTCCGCAGGAATACGACCGGTTGGAGGCGGTGGGGCGGTCCCGCGACCTGGAGCACGTGAACCCGTACGGTTGGCGGTGGATGCGCCCCATCATCAGGCCTCTCGTGGGCATCGTGATGGTGATTCTGGAGTGGCTGCACGGCTTCCTCGGTCTCGCCTACGGATGGGTGCTCATCGTGTTCGGGGTGGCCATGCGCGTGGTGCTGTTCCCCCTCTACCAGAAGTCCATGCGTGCCCAGCTGGCGCAGATGCAGGTCCAGCCGCTGATGAAGGAGCTGCAGACCCGCTACAAGGATGAGCCGCAGAAGCTCCAGTCGGAGATGATGAAGCTGTACAAGGAGCACAACGTGAACCCGCTCGCCGGGTGTCTTCCGATGCTGCTCCCGATGCCGATCCTGTTCGCGCTGTTCTTCGTGTTCCAGAGCACGATCGAGTTCCGCGGCGTCCCGTTCCTGTGGCTCCCGGACCTGTCCTTGAAGGACCCGTTCTACATCATCCCGCTCCTCATGGGGGCGTCGATGTTCCTGCTGTCCTGGATCGGTCAGCGCGGGATGGAAGCCAACGCGCAGATGAAGATGATGACCTACATGATGCCCGTCGTCTTCACGGTGATGTTCGCGAACTTCCCGTCGGGGCTGAACCTGTACTATGCGACGAGCAACCTCGCTTCACTCCCGCAGCAGCTCTACCTGTCGAAGGAGCGCAAGGCGGCGCGCCAGAAGGCCGACCAGAACAAGGCCCGGGCCGCCACGGAGCGAGGGGGCGGCTAGGAGCGGGCGGAGTCCGCTGGACGGGGGGACGGTGGCCGCTTCATGAGCCTCGAAGACACGATCGCCGCGATCTCCACTCCACCCGGCAGGGGTGCGCTGGCCGTGGTGCGCGTCAGCGGACCCGACGCGGACGCCATCGCGATCCGACTCGGTCTTCCGGAAGCGGAGCCGAGGGCTGCCGTTCATGCCTCGCTGTGTCACCCGACCTCGGGCGAGCAGCTCGACGACATAGTGGTGGTCCGGTACGAAGCCCCCGCCTCGTACACGGGCCAGGACATGCTCGAAGTCAGCTGCCACGGCGGACCCCTGGTGCCCCAGCTCGTTCTGGCCGCCGTATGCGAAGCAGGCGCGCGACCGGCCGAGCCGGGGGAGTTCACGAAGCGGGCCTACCTGAACGGCAAGATGGACCTCGTGCAGGCCGAGGCCGTCGCGGACGTGATCGAGGCGCGCTCTCCCGCCATGCATCGGGCGGCTCTGTTCCAGTTGGAGAGAGGTCTTTCCAGGAGGATCGAGGAACTCCGCGAGGAGCTGATCGGGCTCCAGGCCCTTCTCGCCTACGACATCGACTTCCCGGAGGAGGATGATGGCCCGGTTCCGGCAGCGCGCATCGATGCCGTGGGCGGCCGGTTGCTCCTCCAGCTGCAATCGATGCTGGAGCTGGCACCGGAAGGCGAGTTGTTGAGGGACGGCGCGCTGACCGTGATCGCCGGCAGGCCGAACGCTGGTAAGTCTAGTATTTTCAACACTTTACTGGGTATCGAGCGAGCGATCGTCACGGAGGAGGCGGGTACCACACGCGACGCCATCGAGGCGGAGATCACGGTAGCCGGATACCCGTTCCGTCTGGTGGACACGGCGGGTCTCCGCAGCGATGCGGAGCGCATCGAGGCGATGGGGATCGACGTGGCACGCGGCTACCTTCAGAGGGCGGACCTCGTGCTTTTTTGCGTCGAGGCGGGGCGGCCTCCCGGCCCGGACGAGCTGGAGTTTGTCACCGCTCCCCTGAAGTCTGCGGAGGGACGGGTGGTGATTCTGAGGACGAAGAGTGACCTGGCGGAAGAGGTCGAGGGTTCGATGACAGGGCCCCTCGAGCTGGCCGTTTCGGCCGTGACCGGCGAGGGCTTCCCGGAGCTTCGGGAAGCGATGCTGGAGAAGGTCTTTGCCGGCCTTCGGGGCGCCGAAGAGACGCCCGTGGTCACACGCGCGCGTCAGGTAGCGGGTCTGCGGCGGGCCCTGCAGGAGCTCGAGGCGTTTCTG
Source organism: Candidatus Benthicola sp. (assembly GCF_058719085.1). Lineage (NCBI taxonomy): Bacteria > Pseudomonadati > Gemmatimonadota > Gemmatimonadia > Candidatus Palauibacterales > Candidatus Palauibacteraceae > Candidatus Benthicola > Candidatus Benthicola sp. The sequence continues at coordinate 12,046 of NZ_JBZQEK010000031.1, read as the reverse complement.
GAAGCGCGCAGCGATGGCGTGCCCGCAGAGATTGCGGGCACACATGTTCAGGACGCGACGCTGGCGCTCGAGGACCTCCTCGGCGTGGTGACGACCGAGGACGTGCTGGACCGCGTGTTCGGCGACTTCTGCGTCGGCAAGTAGCGCCAGGCCGCCCGAGCTTCAGTTCGTCACGCAGCTCGCTGGCAGCGCGGACACAGATAGGTCCGCCTGCCCACCAGGCTCAGCGACTCCAGTTCCGTGGTGCAGCGCGGACAGGTGTGTCCGGGGCGCCGCCGATTGATCAACCACCCGGGATCGGAGTGGGCTGCCTGCCAGTGCAGGGTTGCCCGACGGAGGACACGGCGCAGGTATCGGTGCACCAGGGCCAGCTTCTCGTCGGACAGGTCGGAGACCTTCGAGTCCGGTCGTATGCTGGCCTGGAAGCAGATCTCGTCGGCGTACTCGTTTCCGATGCCGGCAACGACTTCCTCGTTCATCAGGAGGCCCTTGAGCGTGCTGCGGCTGCGCTTCCGGGCGAGTTGGACGAATCGCTGGGCCGTCAGCTCATCGCTGAGCGGGTCCAGGCCGAGGTTGTCGAGCACTCCGAGACCGCTGAAGTCATCGCCCTCTACGAGGTAGACGTCGGCCGCGCTACCGCTGGAAGCGAAGCGAAGCTCTCGGCCGGCGGCGAACTGGAGACGGATCTTGCTGGTTTCGCGAGGCGGCTCCGTCTGCGACTCCAGGTAGATCTCACCGTCGATTCCCATGTCGAAGATCAGGCCGACATCGGAGCGGAAGCGCAGCACGACGTATTTTCCGTGCCGCTCCACGGTGTCGATGGCATGACCTTCGATCTTCTCGGATGCGCGCTCGGCGTCGAGGTCTACGGTCTCCTCATCGTCGACGATCACGACGGACACGGTCTTTCCCGTGGCGTAACCGGCGAAGGAGTCGATCATTCGCTCGACGTCTGGAAGCTCGATCATAAACCCCTCTTCGTGAATTGCCTGCTATGCGGACAGGCGATCAGCGCAGTCCCACGGTGCGCATATTTCGCCGTATACCACCTCAGTACACGGAATGACCGAAAAAGTGCCACTCAAAAGATGATGCGGAAATCCTCGGGAAGGGCCGCCTCCGTTTCGATGCGACGGGTCCGTGAGACCGATGCGGAGGGAGGTCCTGTTCGAACGTCTTCGAGAAACCGATGCAGGGCCACTGCCGGGCCGGCCGCCTGAAGCTCCACGGAGCCGTCCGGGCGGTTGCGGACGGTCCCTCGAACACCGTGGCGCCGGGCGGCTTGCAGCGTCCACCAGCGAAAACCGACACCCTGAACGTGGCCTTCGAGGACGAGTCCGACTCGTCGGTCCCCGTGATTTGGCTCCATCGGTGTTCACGTCCTAACTTTGCGGGCCTCCTCGCAAGGGGCGAGGAGGCTTCGGAGCAGCCAGGCGACCCGGCGGCGAGATGCCGATCGGCGCAGCGGTGCAGCAAACCAGGAGGAGAATGTACTACGACGTCATCGTCATCGGTGGAGGGCATGCGGGAAGCGAGGCTGCGAATGCCGCAGCCCGGCTCGGTGCGCGCACCCTGCTGGTGACCTCCTTCCTCGCCCGGGTGGGACAGATGTCCTGCAACCCGGCGATCGGCGGTGTGGCGAAGGGCACGGTGGCGCGCGAGGTGGACGCGCTGGGCGGGCTGATGGGGCGCGCAGCGGACAGGACCACGATTCACTTCCGCATGTTGAACCGAAGCAAGGGCCCGGCCGTCTGGGCGCCGAGGGCCCAATGTGACCGCGGCGCGTACTCGAGAGAGATCCGCCGTCTCCTGGAGCTCCGGTCCGGTCTGGATCTCTACCAGGGTACCGTGGCGGCGCTGCGCGCCCAAGGGGAGCGCGTGAGCGGCGTTCAGTGCGCGGATGGGAGCGAGTTCCGCGGGCGGACGGTCGTTCTCACGGCCGGTACGTTCCTTAGAGGCAGCATACGAATCGGTGCCGAGAGACAGGTCGGCGCGGGTCGGGCGGGCGATCCCCCCGCGATCGAGCTGGCAGATCAGCTACAGGAGCTGGGCCTCGAAGCGAAGCGGTTCAAGACGGGCACGCCGCCCCGGGTCGATGGACGAACCGTGGACTATGCGCGGCTCGAGCGGCAGGAGGGGGAGTCGGGAGGACACCGGTTTTCTCATTGGGAGCGTTCCGGGGGGCTGCCGCGCAGGCCGTGCTGGATCTCTCGCGCCGGGGGCGAGGTGAAGGAGATCGTCGAGAGGAATCTCGATCGATCAGCCCTGTACGGAGGCGCGATCGCGTCACAGGGCCCTCGTTACTGCCCGTCGATCGAGGACAAGATCGTGAAGTTTCCGGAAGCGTCCGGACACCAGGTGTTTCTGGAGCCGGAGGGGCTGGAGACGGCGGAGCTGTACGTGAACGGGCTTTCGACTTCGCTTCCACCCGATGTTCAGCGGGAGTTCCTCGCCGTGGTTCCGGGTCTCGAGAAGGCCCGAATGACCCAGGCCGGGTACGCGATCGAGTACGACTATTTCCCTCCCCTGCAACTCGGCCGCACGCTCGAGTCGAAGAGCCTGAAGGGTCTCTACCTGGCGGGGCAGGTCAACGGTACGACGGGCTATGAGGAAGCGGCAGCCCAGGGAGTCGTGGCAGGGGTGAACGCGGCCCATGCGGCCCTCGGTCGGGAAGCGTGGATCCCGGCACGGGATGAAGCATACATCGGAGTGCTGGTCGACGACCTCGTCACGAGAGGTGTTGACGAACCGTACCGCCTGTTTACCTCCCGGGCGGAATTCCGGCTCCTACTCCGTCAGGACAATGCTCTGGCGCGCCTCGGGCCGGTCGCGGCGGAGCTGGGCTTGCTGACCGAAGAGGAGAAGACGAGCCTCGACCGGCACATGGACGATCTCGACAGGGCCCGAGAATGGGTGCGCGAGGCCCGGGTCGACCCGTGCACGACCAACCCTTGGCTCGTCGAGCGGGATACCGCGCCGCTGTCGGAGCGGCAGCCACTCGACCGCCTGCTGCGCCGGCCGCAAGTGTCCCTGGAGCGCCTGGTGGCCGAGGACGGACCCCTGGACGACCCGGGGGTAGGGGTGGACGCGCTGGCGGTCGTCGAGATGGAAATCAAGTACGCCGGCTACATTCGCCGCGAGGAAGAGCGGGCCCGTGCGCTGGCGCGTCGGGAAGACCAGCCACTCCCGTCGGATGCGCCGTACATGGAGTTCCGGAGCCTGTCCTACGAGGCGAGGCAGAAGCTGGACTCGGTGCGACCGGCCACGATCGGACAGGCGGCGCGCATACCGGGCGTATCGCCTTCCGACCTTCAGAACCTCCTCGTCGAAGTGCGAAAGAAGGCGAGTTTGCAGCGGTGAGCCGATTCAAAGCTTCCTGCGAGTAGTCGCCGCGTCGACCCGGGCCACCATGTTTCACGTGCAACATCCCCGTCGGTGCCTCCGTGATGTTTCACGTGCAACACGGTCGCGCTTGGCGCTCGCCCCGGTCCAGGCGTATATTCCCGACCCCCAACCAGCGGGCGTATCCGGCGGACGGGTGGAGGTGGCCTGAGGCGGCCGTGAACGAGAGCGCGCCTGATCGCGTAACTTGTTTTTTAGCAACACAATACGACAGAGAGTCGCGATGTCGCGCGTGATCGCTATTGCGAACCAGAAGGGCGGTGTGGGCAAGACCACTACCGCGATCAATCTGGGAGCGTCCCTCGCGATCGCCGAACGAAGAACCCTCGTCGTGGACTGCGACCCACAGGGGAACGCCTCCAGCGGACTCGGCATCTCGCGCGAAGGTGAGCACCCGGACGTCTACGACTGCCTGGTCAACGGACGCGAGATCGAGGAGGCGATCCGCCCCGCAGTGCACTTTCCGATGCTCGACGTGGTTCCGGCGAGCCGAGACCTGGCCGGTGCCGAGGTGGAGCTGATCGAGCGCCCGCGGCGCGAGCGCATCCTCCGGGAAGTCGTGAAGCCGGTCCGGGACCGATACGAGTACATTCTGATCGACTCGCCCCCTTCCCTCGGGCTGCTCACCCTGAACGCACTGGTGGCGGCGGACACCGTGTTGATCCCCATCCAGTGTGAGTTCTATGCGCTCGAAGGGTTGAGTCAGCTCCTGAACACGGTTCGAATCGTTCAGAGGAGCATCAACCCGGACCTGGGCATCGAGGGCGTGCTGCTCACCATGTTCGATTCGCGTCTCAACCTCTCGAAACAGGTTAAAGGAGAGGCGGAGGAGTACTTCGGGGCCAAGGTTTTCAAGACGTGGATCCCGAGAAACGTGCGTCTGGCGGAGGCACCGAGCTTCGGCCAGCCGATCGCCCTGTACGACGTCCTGTCGACGGGCGCGCGCGGCTATCTGAGCCTCGCCTCGGAGATCGTTCGTCGGGATGCAGAGAAGAAGGGAGCCGCCGTTGGCCAAACCTGATTCGCGTCGACTTGGAAAAGGGTTGGGAGCTCTGCTGGGCGAGTACCTCGAGGAACCCGCCACGAGCGACGTTCCGGTGCGGGAGCTGGAGGTGGCGCGCATACGCCCGAACCCCTTCCAGCCCAGGAGGCAGTTTTCCGACGGCGCCCTCGATGAGCTCGAAGCGTCCATTCGCGAGAACGGTCTCCTGCAGCCCCTGGTCGTTCGGCCTGCCGGGCCGGATTTCGAGCTGGTGGCCGGAGAACGTCGCTGGCGGGTGCTGAAGCGTATTGGCCGGGAACGGGCTCCGACCATCGTCCGATCGCTCAGCGATGAACAGATGCTCGTGGTCGCGCTCGTCGAGAACCTGCAGAGAGAGGACCTTGGGCCGCTGGAAGAGGCCGTGGGGTATCAACAGCTGATCGACGGATTCGGCCTGACGCAGAAGGAGGTGGCGAAGCGGGTGGGGCGCGATCGCTCGACGGTGGCGAACGCGTTGCGATTGCTGACGTTACCAGCTGCCGTACGAGAGCTGCTCGGTGCGGGCAAACTGACGGCGGGTCACGGACGGGCCATTCTCTCGCTCGACGGCGAGTCCGAACAGGTGGCGCTGGCCCACGAAGCGGTCGAGCGGGGCTGGTCGGTGCGCGAGACGGAGGCGCGCGCCCGGCGGGGTGCGGAGCGCAAGCGGGCTCCGGGTCGAAAGGGACCGCAGCCCGAGGACCCGGTGGCCCGGAAGGCCGCCGTGCTGCTGTCCCGCTCATACGGGACGGACGTGAGGGTGACGCTGCGTTCGAAGACGAGCGGCGAGATTCGCATTCCGTTTCGCGATGCGGAGGATTTCGAGCGAGTGGTTCGCGAGCTTCTCGGCTCCGGGGACGGCGACGAGCTGTTCGGCGGCCAATGACCTCGGAAGGCCCCCGTCGGTGGACGGTGATCGTGATGCGCCAGGGTCAGGTCGGGTCACGTACTCTGGCCCTGTCGCTCCGGCGAGCGATGGTTCTCGGTGGCGTGGTTCTGGTGGTTCTGGCCACCGCGTTCTTCCTGGCCGGTCGGTGGACTGCAGCGCTGTCGTCGAAGGCGTCCACGCGGGCGCTGGAAGCGGAGATTCTGGATCTGCAGCGCGAGAATGCGACTCTCGGCAGGGTGGCGGAGCGGGTGGCCGGGCTGGAGGCGCAGTACGAACAGTTGAGGAGCGTGATGGGTGGCGAGGCGGGGGCGTCGCGTCGGGACATTCTCCTTCCACCGCTTTCGGAGGAGGACGCGACCCGGCGTGAGCGGGAGGAGAACGATGAGGCCGGCTTTATCTGGCCGGTCGTCGGTCGAGGCTTCATCACCCGCACGTTCGAGGACACCATTGCGGCGCCCTTCGAAGAGCACGCGGGCCTGGATATCGCAGTGCCGGTAGGGTCGTACGTCCGTTCCGCGCGGGACGGGGTGGTGACCGAGACGGGTGAGGACGAGGAATACGGTCTCTTCGTCCGGGTGGCGCACGACGAACAGATCAGCAGCCTGTACGCGCACAACGCATGGCTGTTCGTGTCGCCGGGCGATTCCGTGGAAATCGGCGAGGTGATCGCCCTGTCCGGCAACAGCGGCCGGTCCACGGCTCCACATCTTCACGTGGAGATCGAGCTCGCGGGGGTGACCGTGGATCCCCTCGACTACCTGGTGGAAGGCACGTGAAACACGGCTTGCGGCAGGTGAAGGGCGTGACGGAGATCGAAAGGGACGGTGAAAGGAAATGAGTGACATGTCGAAGAACAGGGGCCGGACGGACGGTGCGGCTCGGGACGTGGGCGACGTCGTCTCGATCGTGGGTCCGGGTATGAAAGTGGTGGGCGACTGCTCGAGCGATGGAACGATACGGATCGAGGGTCAGGTCGAGGGGTCGGTAAAGGCTGCGAAGAGCGTCGTCATCGGCAAGGACGGCGTGATCCTGGGCGATGTCGTCACCCAGGACGCGATCGTGGCCGGGCGGGTGAACGGCAGCGTGAGCGCCGACAGCCGCGTCGAGCTCCAGGCTACCTGCCGGATTCAGGGCGACATCCGAAGTCGCCGCATCAAGCTCGAGGAGGGGGGCCAGGTAGACGGACAACTCCACATGGGCGGGCGCGGTTCCGACCGGTCCGTGGACGTGCCCAAGAGTGGGGAGAAGTCCGAAGCCCGGTCGCACGCGGCGACACAGGGCCAGACCGCTTGAGGCGTAAAGCGTGTGTTAATAGCGTGTTACGTGTCTGCGTCTCGAGTGACGACTTATCCACAGTTGTCCACAGCGACCCCGTGCGCCCTCATCCGCGCGGCCGGGTTATCCACATCGGCCTCGCAAAGCCGGTGAGCGTGCCGTGGTCCTGGTAGAGGCCCTTCTCTTCCTGGTGGGCCTGACCTCGCTCACGCTGGGCGCGGACTGGCTCGTCACCGGGGCATCTCGAGTCGCCGAGCACCGGGGCGTGAGTCCGTTGCTCGTCGGGCTCACCGTCGTGGCCTTCGGTACATCGGCGCCGGAGCTCGTGGTGTCCAGCGCCGCGGTGCTTCGCGGTCAGCCGGGGATCGCCGTCGGAAACGTCATGGGGTCCACGATCGCCAACGTGGGCCTGATCGTGGGGCTCGGGGCGCTGGTCCGGCCGATCAACGTGCACCGCAAGCTGCTGCATCGGGAAGCTCCGCTGATGGTCCTCGTGCTGGCGGCCGTGATGGTGTTCGCATCGAACGGGACGATCGGGCTCGTGGACAGCATCGTGCTCGTCGGCGGCTTTACCGTCTACATGCTGTATCTGATCCGGTGGGGACGATCGGAGACGGAGACCGGACAGTTCCAGGCGGCGAGGATCGACGCACACCTTCCGGACGGCCGGGTCGATACACGGCGACCGTACCTGAACTGGCTCCGGGTGGGCTTCGGGACGGCCCTGCTCCTCGCCGGAGCGTCGTGGATGATCGATTCGGCCGCGGACATCGCCACCGCCTACCAGGTTCCCGAGGAGGTCGTCGGGGCGACGATGGTCGCTGTCGGGACCTCGCTTCCGGAGCTCGCGTCGACCATCGCCGCGGCCGCGCGGGGACTCGGCGACATCGCGATCGGCAACGTCATCGGATCGAACATCTTCAACCTCGGTCTGGTTCTCGGGGTCGCTGGCCTGATCGATCCCCTGCAGCTGAGTTCCTCGACCGTGGTGACCCAGGTCGTGCCGGCGATGATCTTCTGCCTCATCCTGATCCCGCTCGCCTACACGGGAGAGCGAGTCAATCGATGGGAAGGCGGGCTGCTCCTTCTCGGCTACTCGTTCTTCCTGTACCGGGTTCTCTAGCGCCCGGCTCCCTCCCCCGCACCGCCCTTTCGCCATCGGCCAGACGGCGTAAAGTTGTTACGTAAAGTGCAACGGGAGGCGTTCGGTGTCGGCATCCGTCAAGATGAGCAGCAAGAACCAGATCGTGGTTCCCAAGGAGGCGCGGGAGGCACTGGGCCTGCGACCGGGAGACCGGCTGATCGTGACGGTGACGGGCGACGTGATCGAGATGCGTGCCCGTCCCCGTGATGTGGTAGCGGAGCTCGAGGGACTGCTATCCGGGTCGGTCGGGGCTGGCGGTGCACTGTGGCCCGAGGTCAGAGGTGAGTAGGATCGCGGCCTTCCGCCGGGCGATCGCCGAGGCGGGAATCGTTTATCTCGATGCCTCGGTGCTGGCCCTTCACCTCGCGGGCGACTCGACGTACCTGCCCCTGACACGCCTCGCTCTGGGCGGGATCCGGGACGGTGAGATCTCGGGTCGGACCTCGGCGCTCAGCGTCTACCAGCTACTGGTCGAGCCCTATCGGTCCGGCGCGGAGGGTGCGGCGGAGCGGATCGAGCGGCTTCTTTCAGGGCTTCCCGGCCTGGAGATCGTGCCGCTCACGCCTTCGATCGCCGCGCAGTCGGCACAGGTGAAGGCGCAGATCGGCGGAAGTCTCACCCGGGCCGTCCAGATCGCCACGGCGCTGGCGAGCGACGCCGAGCTCTACGTTACTCCACGCTCGGCGCTTCGACGGATCGCGGGCCTCGGCGTCATACAACTCGACGCATACCGGGCGTCGGGCTCGGAAGGATCGGACGGGCCGGGTTCCTAGTCCACGAAATCGACGGACACGGGGCCGGGGATGATCCCGGCCTCCACGCCGCGCTGCAGGAAGAGCCGCACGGCCCGTCGTCCGTCCGGACCGTAGTCCAGAGTTCGCTGGTTCACGTACATGCCGACGAACTCGTCCGCCGTGCCGCGGTCCAGCCCGCGGGCGAATCCCATCGCGTAGTCCATCGCCTCCTCGCGGTGGTCGAGGGAGTAGGCGATGCTGCGGTGGAGATAGCCGGACACCCGGGTGATGAGCTCGGGGCCTAGATCGCGACGGATCACGTTGCCTCCGAGGGGTAGCGGCAGCCCAGTTTCCTGCGACCACCACCGGCCGAGGTCCTCCAGCATCACGAGTCCGGCGTCCCGATAGGTCAGCTGCCCCTCGTGAATGATCAGACCGACCTCGATCCGTCCATCGCGCACGGCCTCCATGATCTCGTCGAACGGCATGGCGACGGTGTGCACGTCCGGCTCCCAGAGCCTCAGCGCCAGGTGAGCCGATGTGAGCTCACCTGGAATGGCGATCGTTACCTCTCGAAGGGCCTCACGGTCGAGCGGCCTGCGGCTCACGAGCCGCGGACCATAACCCTCTCCCATGCTCGCGCCATGCGGGAGCAGGGCATACCGGTCGGCGAGATACGCATAGGCGTGGATGGACACCGCCGTGACCTCCAGTTCTCCCCGAAGAGCGCGCTCGTTGAGCTCCTGGATACCCTGAAGCTCGTGCTCGAACCGCAGATCACCGGTGTCGATGGCGCCACTGGCCAGCCCGTAGAACATGAAGGCGTCATCGGAGTCGGGGCTGTGAGCCACCCGGATGAGCCGCCGCTCGTCCACCGCCCTGGAGTCATCTCTGGTCGTGTTCATGGCGCCCGAAGGTATGCGGGAGCCCCGGCCGCGGCAAATGCGCCTCGTCCGGCCGCTCGGCCGTCGGCCGGACAACTCTCAGAGCGGGCGGAACAGCAGGCCCGAGGGGATCTTCGGCTCGAAATATGTGGACTTGGGAGGGAGGCGTCCGCCCCGCTCCGCTGTCGCCCAGACATCATCCAGGGATACGGGCGGAAGAATGAAGCCGCAGCCTCCGTCCGGCGGATACACGGCGGCATCGGGTTGTCGCGAGTACGCGAGGAGACCGTCTCGGGCCGCCTCGTCGGCCGCGACACCGTAGAGCCCACCGAGAACGAGCTGGTCGAACACGACGGGTGCGATCCGCGCGCGCTCCGGTGAGATACCCGCTTCCCGCAGGGCGCGCGAGCGGGCGGTAGCCATCCGAAACGCATGGCCGCCGCCGGGGGCGACGATGAACGAGCCCGGAGGTCCGGCAGCGGCGGCCCGTTCGAGCTCACCCGCCGACCCGTGCTCGAGCTCCTCGAGCTCGAAGGCCTCCGCCAGGTTCCCCAACCAGTCGCTCGGACCTCCCGGTTCGGGGGGTCGCACGAGGATGCGGTGCGTGGGACGGACGTCGAGTCCGGGATCCTGCTGGCTGACGACACAAACCAGCAGAAACGCGGCCTTTACGTTGTCACCAAGGACTTCTGAGGCGGCGAGGGCCGTCTCGTACCGGTGGTGTCCGTCCGCGATCAGCAGCGGGTGCAAGGCGGCGGTGGCGAGGAGAGCGGTCGCCTCGGTTCCCGCCACCTCGAACAGGTCGTGGCGCGTTCCCTCTGCGGTGACGGCCCGGGCGGCGGGCGACCGTTCGAGCGCCCGGCGCTCCGCCTCGTACAGGGAAGAGCCGGGGTCTCTGGACACCATGAAGACCGGCGAAAGCTGGGTGCGGGTGGCCATGGTGAGCGCCAGCCGGTCCTTCTTGGGCCCGGAGTGGGTCCTCTCGTGGGGCAGGACCTCGCCTCCGTCGAGCGGGACGAGACGCAGGGCCGCGAAGGTGGCCAGGCGTTCGCGGGATGCGCCTCCAACCTCGAACGTCTGGCGGTAGACGTACGCTCGCGGGCCGGAATCCGCCGCCAGGATTCCACTCGAAGTCCAACGCTCAAGTGTATCGGCGGCATGAGTATAGCGGTCGGCTTCGGAGCCCTCGGGGAGGATGAGCCGGACGCAATTGTACTGGCTTCGGCTCCTCAGCCGTGCCGCCGCGTCGTCATCGATCACGTCGTAGGGTGGGGCGAGCAGGAGCGACAGGTCGCCGGCGATCTCCGTGAAGCGAAGAGCGGCAAAGGGGACGAGCTCGGGCACGGTGACGGTCCTCGTGTTCGGGTCGGTTGCGGCACCCGCTGCGCGAATCGATAGTACCGAAGGAGGAGCGCCGCCGGGGCCGCGGCGCTAGGATCGCGGGCGCGGCGACGGTCGGCAAGGGGCGGGGTGGTTGGGCGTATGCGGCCGGAAGAGGCCGCGTAGGTCGAGTCACGGACAGGTCGTAATCCTGGAGCGCGGGAGCATGCAGGGAATCGAGGCACTTCTGATCGATCTGGACGGCACGGTCTACATGGGACGTGATTTGATCCCGGGCGCCCGCGAGGCGCTGGATACGCTCCGTGAGGCCGGGGTGCCCTTTCTCTTCACCACGAACACGAGCCGCATGTCCCGGGCCGACATCGTGTCGGGGCTCGCCGAAAAGGGCCTCACCGTGAGAGCCGCCGAGGTGTTCAGCGCGCCCGTGGCCGCCGCCCGGTGGCTTCGCTCCACGGGGGTTCGGCGCATTCACCTGCTCGTTTCGGACTCCACCCGGGCGGATTTCGACGAGTTCGAGATCACCGAGGAATCGCCCGATGCCGTCCTGGTCGGCGATCTCGGGTCCGGCTTCACGTTCGAGCGCCTGAACGGAGCCTTCCGGAGCCTCCGCTCCGGTGCCCGTCTGGTCGCGATCCACCGAAACCGATTCTGGCTTCCGGAGGAAGGGCCAACGCTGGACGCGGGGCCGTTCGTCGCCGCCCTCGAGTATGCCAGCCGAAGCGAGGCCACGCTCGTAGGCAAGCCGGCCCCCGCCTTCTTCGAGACCGCTGCGTCGATGCTCGACGTGCCGCGCGAAGGGCTCGCCGTGGTGGGGGATGATCCGGAAACGGACATTCGGGGCGGACGAGCCGCCGGCCTCCATACCATTCAGGTGAAGACGGGAAAGTTCGACGACGCGCTGCTGCGCGAGCTGCCGGGCGACGCGAAGCCCGAGTACGTCGTGGGGTCTCTGGCCGATGTTCCAGCCCTTGTGCTCTGAGGTGCCGGGCCGGGGCCCGATCGCCTGCCGCACGCGTCGCCCCGCGGGGAGCCGGATACGCCGCCTTCTGGCCGGACTCGTCCTGGCATGTGCGGCGTCCCTGCCAGCCGGCGGCCCACTGGACGCCCAGGAGCCGAGCGGTTCCGCCGCCGTCCGGCTGCCGCCCGATCCACCGGAGGCCTTCCTCGGCTTCCACCCCGGCGCCGACCGAGAATTGGCGGACTGGGCGCAGATGATGGGCTACCTGGAGGTCCTCGCCCGCCGGAGCGATCGGGTGCGCCTCGACACCATCGGGCGGAGCACCCTCGACCGTCCCATGCTCCTCCTGACGGTCACGGACACGAGCAACCAGAGAAGATTGCCGGAGATCCGGGTCC
>NZ_JBZQEK010000030.1:0-8727 GCF_058719085.1 Candidatus Benthicola sp. | reverse complement strand
GGCCCTCGGCCGCCCCCAGGACGGGGCCGTGCTCCGCAGCTACATGGGCGGGGACCTGCAGGGACTCCTCGAGAAGATCGAGGAGGGGTATTTCGATGCCCTCGGGGTGGACGCGATCTGGTTCACTCCCTTCCAGGAACAGATCCGGGGCGACGTGGATGAGGGGACGGGGAAGACCTACGCGTACCACGGCTACTGGCCCCGCGACTGGACCGCCGTGGAGCCGGCGCTCGGGACGCTCGAAGACCTGAGGGCCGTCGTCGAGGCCGCGCACGCCCGCGGAATGCGGGTGATCATGGACGCGATCATCAACCACACGGGCCCGGTGACGCCGCTGGATCCGCAGTGGCCGGACGGGTGGGTGCGCACCGGCCCGCGCTGCGGGTACGACAGCTACCCGACCACCGTGACCTGCACCCTGGTGGACAACCTCCCTGACATCCGCACCGAGAGCGACGAGCCGGTCGAGCTCCCCGGCTTCCTTCTCGCGAAGTGGGAGGCCGAGGGGCGGCTCGACCAGGAGCTGGCGGAGCTCGACGCCTTCTTCGAGCGCACGGGGTACCCGCGGGCGCCGCGGTTCTACCTGATCAAGTGGCTCGCCGACTGGGTGCGGGAGCTCGGCTTCGACGGCTACCGGGTGGACACGGCGCGGAACTTCGACGAAGCGGTGGCGCTCGAGCTCCGGGCCGAGGCCGATCTCGCGTTCGCCGACTGGAAGGCCGCCCACCCCGACCGGGTGCTCGACGACCTCCCCTTCTACATGTTCGGCGAGGTGTACGGGTGGAACGCTGCCGCCGGCCGCGCCTTCGATTTCGGAGACCGGCTCGTCGACTACTTCGACTACGGGTACGACGGCCTCATCAACTTCGGTCTCAAGGTGCCGGATCTGGAGACGGCCGCCGCGTTCTCCCTCTACTCGGACCTCCTGAACGGGGGTGCCCTCGAGGGCGTATCGATCCTCAGCTACCTGGACTCGCACGACGACAGCTCCCCGTGGGACCGGGCGCGCGCGGAGCCGAAGGACGCCGCGGTCCGCCTGCTGCTGGCGCCGGGCGGAGCGCAGATCTACTACGGAGATGAGCTGGCCCGGCCGCTGATCATCCCGGGGGCCGCCACCGACGCCAACCTGCGCTCCTTCATGCCGTGGGAAGGCGTCGAGCAGAGCGTCGGGAGAGAGCTGCTGCTCGAGCACTGGCGGAAGCTCGGGCGCTTCCGGCACGCCCACCCGGCGGTGGGGGCCGGAGAGCACGTCGAACACCAGGCCACGCCGTACGTGTTCAGCCGCGTCCTCGACCTCGGCGACGGGGTGGACCGCGTCCTCGTGGGGATCGACATGCCCCGTGGGCCCAAAGTCGTGCCCGTGTTCGGGGTCTTTCCGGAGGGGGCCGAGCTGGTGGATGCCTATTCGGGCGAGGCGGCCGTCGTATCCGGAGGCGAGGTGGAGCTGAGCGGTGACTTCGACATCGTGTTGCTCGAAGAGCGGATCACGTCGCCGCGGGAGGCCGGCTCTTGATCTCGCCGCGCAGCCTGCTGTACGGGCGCCTCGCGCCCCTCGCCGTCGCTCTCGTGGCGGCCTGCGGGTCGCCGGCGGACGAGGGCGCTCCGCTCCCCGAGGACTCGGAACCAACCAACGTCGAGGAGGCAGACCTGGGCATCCGTCTGAAGGCCGCCACACACGGGCCGCGCGAGATCCGCATCACCCTGATCGGGGCCGAGTGGCCCGCGGATTCGGCGTTTCGCCTTGCCGATGGACGTGGGACGCCGCTTCCGATCGCCGAAGTCCGGCACGGAGAGGGGAACGAGGCCGTGCTCGTGCCCGGCGCCGGGTTCGATCCGATGCGCGTGCACTACGTCGAGATCCCGGAGCTGCACCAGCGGGCGCTGGCGCGCCGGGACCCCCTGTTCCGGGAGATGGTCTCGGACAAGCCGCTCGGCGCGGAGGTGGTGGACGGGGGCGCCGCGACGGTGTTCCGAGTCTTCGCACCCCGCGCCGAGGCGGTCCGGCTGTACCTGTACCGCGAGCCCGATCACACGGCGGCCGAGGCGTTCGAGGTGGTCGAGATGGCGAAGGACGCGGACGGGGTCTGGGAGGTCACGGAGCCCTGGGACCTGCGGGGCGCCTGGTACGACTTCACGGTGCACGGCCCGGAAGATCCGGGGAACTGGTTCTGGGAGACCGCCCCGGTCCACGTCTCGGATCCGTACGCCCTCGTGCAGGACGATTCGCACGGAAAGTCGATGGTGTGGCGTCACGGTCCGCCGCCTCCTCCCGTCGTCGGCGGACGCCCGGCCATGCAGGAGGTGGTCGCCTACGAGGTGCACGTGCAGGACTTCACGGACCTGCTGCCGGTGAGCGCGGACGAGACCGGGACCCTGCCCGCCATGGGCCGGACGGGGCTGGTGAACGCCCACGGCGAGCCGATCGGCATCGACTATCTCGCCGACCTGGGGGTGAACGTGGTTCACCTGATGCCGGTGCAGGAGTACCTCCACTACCCGGACGAAGAATGGCGCGAGGCGTTCGCCGACGATCCGTTCGCCCGCGAGATGGGGATCGACCGGGAGAACTACCAGTGGGGGTACCGGACCACGCACGCCTTCGCCGTCGAGAGCCGCTACCGCTCGCGGGATGCCGACCCGGGTGCCGAGCGCGAGCAGTTCAAGGCGCTGGTTCGGGCGTTCCACGAGCGGGGGATCGCGGTGATCATCGACGTGGTGCCGAACCACACGGGCGAGAGCATGGACGGGGGACACCTGCTGCTGAATCTCAGCGCGCTGGACCTTCCCTACTACTTTCGCACTGACGAGGAGCTGCGCCACATCGGGCCGTTCGGCAACGAGATCAAGTCCGAGGAGCGTCCGATGGTGCAGCGGTGGATCCTCGACCAGCTTCGGCACTGGGTGGACGAGCTCGGGGTGGATGGATTCCGCATCGATCTCGCCGGGCAGATCGACCGCCAGACGCTGCTCCGGGTCAGGGAGGCTCTGCCGGCGGACCTGATCATCTACGGGGAGCCGTGGATCGCTCCGAGCGATCCGGACGTGGCGGCCAATCCCGAGTGGTCGTGGTACAAGGAGAACGCCCCGATCACCTTCTTCCAGGACGACGCCCGGAACGCCTTCAAGGGGAGCCCGTTCGACGTGAACGAGCGCGGCTGGGCGGGCGGAGACGGCGCGGCCCGGGGAGCGGCCATGGCGGCGCTCGCCAACGACTATGCGGAAGAGCGACGGGCCACGGACGGGATCAACTACCTCGACATCCACGACAACTGGGCCCTCGCCGATCGCTACGCACTGGAGGGTCACGACGGGCGCAAGGGTGTGGACCTCGGGGCCGTTCGCATCGCCGCCGGCCTCCTGCTCACCTCCGCCGGGCCGGTGGTGATCCACGGCGGCACCGAGATGCTGCGATCCAAGGGACTCGCCCCGCTCGACGAGCGAGTGGCGGAGATGGGCGGCGGCGAGATCCACTTCAAGGGACGCGACGACACGTACAACCTGCGGGCGCCGAACCGCTTCCTGTGGGACAATCTCGCCCCCGGATCGGATCAGGCGGCCATGCGCGACTGGTGGCGCGGTCTGATCGCGCTTCGCATGTCGGAGTGGGGCGAGGCGTTCCGAGTCGCCGACGTGCCGGCCGGTCACTACCGGTGGATCACCCCGGACGAGGGGACGCTGCTCGGCTACGTGGTCGGAGAGCGCGTGCTGGTGCTCGCCAACAGCGGGCGGCAGGACGGGATGTTCAGCTTCGATCTGCCGGATGGCGACTGGCTGCAGGTGGCCGGGACGGAGTCCGTGGACCTGGATGGAGTGCCGAGCGAGTACGCGCTCCTTCCGGGCGGGCGCCACGACCTGCGGGTGCGGCCGGGCTCGTTCCTCGTGTGGGTGCGTCGGTAGGTCGGAAAGCCGGGAGGAACATGGCCTCCCGGCTGCCGTTCGGACCTAGTTGTTGTGCGGGTCGACGTCTCCGCGCCCCATCTGCCAGGCGACGTACGCCCTGAACTCCGGGTTCCGCCAGAACACGTCCGGGTAGTCCCGATAGTAGCTGTCCCGGACGTTCACGAGCATGGTGGCCCCGACGCCGAGCTTCTTGTACACCGGCACGAAGGCCTGCGCCGCTCCGAGCTGCAGGATGTGATCTCCGGCCGCCCCGTTCAGCGTGTGCTGCCACAGCAGCACGTAGGAGAGGCTGAAGTTGATGTTGTTCGAGCTGCGCAGCGAGGCGCGAGCCCGCAGCCCGGCCCCGCTCCCGAAGTCGTAGTCCCGCTGGGTCCAGTCCGAGAACTCCGAGTCCACGCCCCAGATCAGCAGGATCGAAGGCTCGAGCCGCGTGAGCACCTTCCAGGAGTCCGACAGCTTCCAGTCGGAGAGGAAGGTCGCCGCGACGCTCGAGCCGCCCGTCTCCAGCGACTCGAGGTTGACGTAGTCGAAGTGCTGCGTGAAGTGGAAGACGTGGTTCACGCTCTCGTTACGCTTGAGCTCGTCGCCATAGAGCGAAGCCGTCAGGTGCACGAACCCCAGACTCTGCACCTCGTTGTCCCCGTACAGCTGGGCGGTGAACTGGAACGCATCGAACGGTTTGCCGAAGTCCGTGAACGGGTTGCCGTACTGGTAGTCGAACGAGAAGAAGCCACCGTGTGACTCGTCCGTCTGACCGCCCTGGCCGACGAACCGGTACCCGAGGCGCAGAGCGGAGCCCTGACCCGAGGGCGGCATGCGGTCCTCCGGGTTCGAGCCCACCTTCGTCCACTCCCCGCGCACCAGCCGGTTGAACCCTCCCATCGGGTTGACCAGGAACCCGCCCAGCTCCCTCATCGTCCGGCCGAACCCGGTAGCCTCGTTGTCCCAGATCATCAGGGAGAAGCGGTGCAGGGTCTCCCCGAGCGCCACCCCTCCGAGGGAGGTGCTCAGCCAATCGTTGATGGCCGGCCGGTTCGCTTCGCCGAAGTTCTCCCACAGGAAGCTGCCCGTCCACGAGAAGAACGACGACTGCCAGAAGTTGTATCCGTTGGACCGCGCCGTATTGAAGAACAGCCCGCCGTGATACGGGTGCGCCCACATGTTCGTCTGGAAGGCGTCCCGGTCCCACTCGAACCCCTGGACGATGTTCTGCTCCCAGGACTCCTTGTTGAGGACGGCGGTGGAATCGTCCGCCACGTGGCGATTGAAGTACCACGGCACGACCATGAGAATCCCGATCTCTCCGATGGCCGGCCAGAAGTACTTCCGGTCGCAGCAGAAGGTCACCGAGTCCTGCGGAGAGGGGAAACGGCCCGCCGGCTCGAGTCCCGTGGGCTGGAGTCCGTTCTCCAGGAGGTCCCCGGAGGTCAGCCACCTCGCGCCGCTCTCGGGCGCGGCCACGAGACTGAGATCCGGGCTCTCCGAGTCCACCGGGTAGACGAACGATTCCTGCGCGAGCGCCGATGGAGCGATCGCGACCAGCGCCAGCAGCAGCGCCGGGATCGAGCTCCACCTCCGAGGCCGTCTTGACGTAGTCATCGCTTCACCGTGAGGCCGAAGAGCCAGCCCTGGCTGACACCGTCTTCCAACCGGTAGGCATCCCCCGGGTCTCCGTAGGTGGTCGTCAGGTAGTCGTAGGCGAGCGACAGGCTGACCGGGCCCGCCACCCGGACCCCGAACTCCGCGCCGACCCGCATGGTGAATTCGGATCCGAACAGGAAGCCTCCGAGATCGCCGTCCACCGAGATCCAGAAGGGCCCGCCCATCTCGACGTAGTACTCCGCCCCGGCCACCGGCTCCACCCAGTTCTTCGATACGGGATCGAAGCCGGCCACGTCCGTGAGGTCCTGGCCCTGGTGCACGTACCGTAGGCCGAGCGAGAGCAGGAAGGCGTGGTCCGTCTCGAACCCACCGGCCTGCCAGGTCGCCATGGCCGTCGCCATCGTCCAGGTGAAGTCGTAGTTCACGTCCGTGCCGTCGGGAACCCCGGGTCCGTCCAGCGGGCCCGTGTGGGAGAGGCTGGTGGTCGAGAACTTCCCGATCCCGCGGAGACGCCCCTTCCCGAACTCGACTTCTCCGGCGAAGCTCGCGTACAGGGAGGTCGAGTCCCCCACCGTGACGGTCGAATCCCCGAGGAAGTTCACGCCGTCGATGTTGGCCCACCAGAGGTAGGCGGACGCGCGCCAGAAGGTGTCGGGATTCCCCGCGTCCTGGGCCCGGGCCCCGGGAGCCAGTGCAAGCCCGGCCAGGCACAACACGGTCCACGAGACGGCTCGTCGCATCGCCATCGCTCTCATGATCGGGGCCCTCCGATCGGGAGGAAGAGCCGGAGCTTGATGTCGAGCACGCGATTCTTCACGGTGAGGCCGGCGTCCTCCGCCTCTGCCCACAGGTTGCTCGTGCCAATCGAGTAGCGCGCATCGAACCCGATCCCCGAGCCTCCGCTGAACAGCCGATCGACCCCGATCCCGAACTGGATCAGGAAGTCGGAGCCGGCGATCTCCCCGCCCGGCGTGTCGGGATTGCACTCGGTGTCGAACGAGAACTGCGAGCTCGGCTTCACGTCACAGGACGAGTTGAACACGGGGGCTCCGCCCGCGAAGGCCTTGAATCCCCAGTCCTCGCCGAAGAAGCCCGTCCGATAGATGACCGCGATGGGGATCTGGAGGTTGGACGTACGGTAGTCGTACGGTTCCTCCTCGGCCGGCGTCTCCACCTCGAACGCCCCCATCTGGGCCGTTCCGAAGCCCCCCTCCAGCGAGAAGTGGGGCGACAGGTGCCACTCGACGTACGCGGCGATCGTCACGCCCCATGTGCTGATGGAGTGATCGATGTAGCTTCCGGAGAAGTTCGCGATCGTCGGGCCCGCGGTGAGTCCGAAATCCACCTGGGCGCGCCCGGGGGAGGGAAGCGTGGCGATCAGGAGAAGGGCAGTCGCCGACGAAACAAGACCGAGCCTCGCGGCCCGAACTGGACCGATCATGGTCTCTCCTGCGGAGAGGTCGGATCAACCGACACTACCTGCACTTGTCCCTATGCATTTAGGCGCGGGAGCGGGCTGGCGCAAGACCGGTCGCCGGGCCCTCCATATCGCGGCCTGCGTGTGTCTTATCGGTGCGGCCCGGCCGGCTCCTTCCCACGCGCAGTCCGGCTCGACGGGCGCGGCGATCGCCGGCAGCGCGCTCGGGCTCGCCTCGGGCGCCACGCTCGCCTTCGTCGGCTCGCTGGTGCCGTGTACGCAGACGAAGCCGGGACCGACCTGCGTACGGTGGGCCAGCGTGGGCGGAGGCGTCCTCGGACTGACGGGCGGAGCCATGATCGGCGCCTCCGACTCCGACCGCCTCGGGGACATGGCGGTGGGGGCGGGGATCGGGTTCGCCGCCGGAGCGGCCGTCGGCCTGGTGCTGAAGTCCGCCGCGGAGCGGTTCGGCTGGGCGGACGTGGCCGCCGTCGGCCTGCTCGGCGGAGCGATCGGGACCGCTCCGCTCGGGTCGGCGATCGGCCTCGCTGGCGGATCGGCTCTGGGGCTCCTCGCGTGGGGCATCTCGGATGGGTTCGAAGTCCCCGACCTGATCGGAGCGGCGGCGGTCGGGATGGCGATCGGCGGGCTCGCTGAGTGGCTGGCGAACGGGATCGACGCCTCCTCCGGGCCGGCCGCCAGCCTGCAGATTTCCCTTCCGGCGCCCGGGGGCTTCTAGGTGCGGGACGCGATGCGGTTGGCCGTGATCGCCGCGGGCGTCGGGAGCGTCGGGCTGGCTTCCTGTCTTCCGTCCTACCGGATGGTTCCCGGGATCGAGAGCGATCGCCGCTGTCCGGATGTCGAGACCCGCGCCTGGTACGTGCCCGAGGGCGGTGGGGACAATGAGCGGCTCGAGCGCTGGTGCGTCACGGTCGGGCCCGAGGTCGTGCGCGAGCGTCCGACCGCCGGGTTCCCCTCTTTGCCGGCGGGCGGCCAGCTGACGGTGTTTTCATGGAACGTGGCTGCGGGGGGCGGCGACCTCCTCGCCTTCCTGCGAGAGGAGGCGGGCCTCCGCTGCTCCGGAGCCGAATCCGAATTCACCCCCGGAAGCGGTCCCCTCGTCCTTCTCGTCCAGGAGGCCTTTCGACGCTCGGCGGCCATCCCGGAGACGACCGACGACCGGGTGGTTCCCCGGGCCGCCGTGGAGGAGGAGCGTCCGGGCGAGCGTCCGGACATCCTCGAGATCGCCGGGCGGTGCGGCCTCGCGCTCGCGTACGTCGCCGGCGCGAGAAACGGCCCGGCGGCTCCCGGAAACGAGCGGGAGGACCGGGGCGTGGCCATCCTCTCGACCCTCCCGCTGGCGGATGTGTTCTTCGTCGAGCTGCCGTTCGAGGCGGCGCGCAGGGTGGCCATCGGCGCCACGCTCGGCGAGGGGTCGGGCGCGCGTGCACGGGTGCTGAGCGCGCACCTGACGAGCGCCGTCCCGCCAGTCCGCACTGTGGTGACCGGAAACGGGTCGCGGCTGAGGCAAAGCCTCGGCCTCCTCGAGGCGCTGCAGCGGATTTGCGACCCGGCTCCGGCGGGAGGCGCTTCCGCCTCCTGTGACGAGTCCGTGCTGCTGGCCGGCGACCTGAACACCTGGTCGGACCACGAGACCTCGGTCCTCCACCTCCGGGAGTGGTTCGTGGATTCTCCGCCCTCTCTCGAGGAGCCGACCCGGGGAGCCTTTCCGACCGACCACATCCTGTTCCGGAAGGGACCCGGCGCAGCTCCCCGGCTCGTCGATTCCTCCTACACACGGCTGGCCG
>NZ_JBZQEK010000029.1:0-7500 GCF_058719085.1 Candidatus Benthicola sp. | reverse complement strand
TCGAGACGACGGACGCGGTCCAGCCGGAGCCTCCGCCGCGGCCGGAGCCGGAGCCCGCGCCCGAGCCGGAGCCCGCGCCGGAGCCCGCGGTAGAACCGGAGAGCTCCGGCGAAGCGGAACCTGTCTCTGGGCCGGGCGGGGCGTCCGAACCGGAGCCCGCGCCCGAGCCGGAGGAGGAGCCCGAGGACGCCGTTTTTGATTTCCCGCTTCTGGAGGACGAGGAGCCGGATCTGTCGACCGTGGACGCTGGGGATACGGAAGATCCGCAGTCCATCGCTGTCGGAGAAACCATCCCGATTCCGGATGAGTCGGAGCTCGACCTGCCGACCTTCGAGTCGGATGGCGTCGCGCACGATGACATCGAGGAGGCGAATGGCCTGGAGTCGCTCCCGGAACCGGCGTGGGATGAGGAGGACGTGGCCGATGTACCGGCGGCGCCATCCCTGGATGACGTGGACCTCGAGTCGTTCGTCATGGAGGTCGAGGGTGCGGATGTCGCAGGCCAGGTGGGGCAGATCTCCGATCGGGAAGACCTCGAGCCCGGGTGGGACGAGCCGGAGCCCGACGCGATGGACGAGTCGGTGGCCGGTGCGGTGGAGAAGCCCGAGCCCTATGCGGACATCGAGCCGGAGTTGGTCGAGGCGGGCGAGCCACAGGATGAGGTGGTACTCCCGATCATCGCGGAAGTCGAGCGGACGAGCGAACCGCCGCTTCCGGAGGCAGGGGTTGAGTCCGGGAGGATCGAAGAGCCGTCCGAGACCACCGAATCCGTGGAAGAGTTCGAGGACTCGCCCGAGTCGGAGCTCCCGCCGACGGTCCCGGGCAGGAAGGCGGCCTTCCCGAGACGGTCGCTGGTGCTGGCGACCGTTCTCGCCGGTGCCGCCATCGTCGCCGGCGTGTTGCTCTTCGGACTTCCTTCCGGGGCGGATTCCGGCTCAGAAGTGGATCTTGGAGCGCCAGCTGCCGCGCCGGGAGGTCAGGAGGCTGCCCAGGACATGCCGACTCCGGTGGAGCCCGCCGGTGGGGGACAGGCGGTCGAGCCGGTCGCGCCGGCGCCGGCGGACTCGACTCCGGCGCCGGCCACCGCTGCGGACATGGAGCGGTTGGGCGATTCGCTCCTCGAGTCGATCAGTCGATACTACGGCCGAGCGGTGGCCCGCGACGAAGGCGGGGCGACCTGCGCCGATCTTCAGGCGGCCTACGTGGAAGTCGAAGATCGATGGATCGCGTACAACGTCCAGGGAAGGGCCCGTTTCCCGGGGCGTCTGCCGGAGGATCTCTCGGTCCGGGACGAGCGGCTCTACTCGGGCGTTCAGGACGTCGAGCGGGAGTTCAACCGTTCGAACTGCGAACGCCCGTGACCTCGCGCGTGCTGCGGGTGGTCGCCATAGGCCTCATCCTCGGGTTGGGCTCGACGTGGATCCGAAGCGCACTCGGCCAGGAGTCCCGTCCGCGAGCCCGGGACGTCGGGATCGAGATCGGCGTCCTGGAGCCGGGCCCGTTGAACGCGATCACCGACGTGAGCGGGGTTCGCGTGGGGCACCGAACGGTCATCGAGGGCGACTCGATCCGCACCGGGGTCACGGCCATCCTGCCCCATTCGGGCGACCTGTTCGATGACAAGGTTCGCGGAGCGATCGTCGTCCGGAACGGATTCGGCAAGCTGGTCGGTCTCAGCCAGGTGAACGAGCTCGGGCAGATCGAGACCCCGATCCTGCTCACGGGCACTCTGAGCGTGTTTCGGGCCGCGGATGCCCTGCTGGACACGCTTCTCTCCGATGCTCGGCATACGGAGGTGCGGTCGATCAACCCGGTCGTCGGGGAAACGAACGACGGCTATCTGAGCGACATCCGGGCGCGGCCGATTCGTCCGGTTCACGTGCGGGAGGCCCTGCGAGTGGCATCCGCCGGGGCCGTGGACGAGGGATCGGTCGGGGCCGGGACCGGAACACGGGCGCTCGGCTGGAAGGGAGGCATCGGAACCGCGTCGCGTCGCGTCGCCGATACTTCCGGCGGGTATACGGTGGGCGTGCTCGTCCAGACGAACTTCGGCGGCCTCCTGACGATCGCGGGGGTTCCGGTCGGGCGTTGGCTGCGATCCGAGCCGGAGGGAAGCTCGAGGGACGATCGTGAGGGCGGCTCCGTGATGGTGGTCATCGCGACGGATGCTCCGCTCGGTCACCGCGAGCTGACCCGGGTCGCGGAGAGGGCGTTCACCGGAATCGCACGCACAGGGTCATGGATGTCTCACGGATCGGGAGACTACGCCATCGCGTTCTCCACCCATCGCGGTCCCGTCGATACGGTAGAAGGATCCATTCTCACCCCGCTCTTCGTGGCGACGGCGGAGGCCGTGGAAGAGGCCGTCATCAACTCTCTGTTTCGGGCGACGACCGTGGTGGGGTATCGGGGCCACCGGGCGGATGCGATACCGGTGCCGGAGGTGCTCGAGATCCTGACCGACATGGGCGCCGGAGAGGACTGACCGGCGATTCCGTCTCAGCCGCCGTCCGTCCGCCCGTTCGCGGACAGGGCGGATCGTGCCTCTTCGATCCTTTGCCGAACCTCCAGCCGGAGCGACTCCAGCTGCTCGCGGTCCAGCCCGACGGTCGGAATCGGGTCGAGGATCCTTACCACGACATCGGCGTTGCCGAACTTCATCGAACCCTTACGGATCGCCTCCCGTGTGCCGTGCACCGCCAGCGGGAGCAGCGGAACGCCCGTCTCGATCGCCAGCCGGAACGCGCCGTTTCGGAAAGGGAGCATCTCCGTGGTGGGGGACCGGGTGCCTTCGGGAAAGATCATCACGGAGGCTCCCCGTCGGAGCCACCGCTTCAGCCTGTCGTAGGAGTCGGCTCGGCTCCGGGCCTCGCTTCTCGTAACGGACACGTCTCCGGCCATTCGCATCATCTGGCCGAGGAAGGGCACGCGGAAGATCGAGGCCTTCGAGAGCCACTTCATGTCCCACGGAAGCCAGCCGATGAGAACGATGTCGGCCAGCGATTCGTGATTCGCGACGACGACGAACGGGTGGGCGCCTCGCGGCGGCACCTGGCCCTCGACTCTCACCTTCCAGAAGGGGTTGGCGAGAATCAGCATCCGGGCGCCGAACCGGAACGTCCGGCCGGCGATCCACCGGGGTCGGTCCCACCAGCCGGTCAGGAGCAGCGACAGGGCCACGACGGGGGTCCACAGGATGACGAAGACCTCCCACACGACCCAGACGAGAAACGAGATCGGGCCCCTCACGGCCGACGACTCACGGATGACTCATCACGGAGTCAATCGGCGGCACCGGGCGAGTCGGCCTGCTCCGGGCTCCGGGAGCGCAGCACCACGATGCCCGCGACCGCGGAGAGCAGGGAAGCGACGATGATCCCGATCTTCGCCAGGGCCAGAGCCTCTCCCTCCGAGAACGCGAGGGAGGCGATGAAGATCGACATCGTGAACCCGATGCCCGCCAGGAGCGATCCGCCCCACAGGGTGCTCCACCTCGCGCCTTCCGGGAGCACGCCGAGCCGGAGTCGTACCGCGAGCCAGGTGAGACCCGTGATTCCCACCTGCTTGCCGATGAACAGCCCGAGAATGATCCCCAGCGGCAGAGGATGGCCCAGAAGCTCCGCGGGGGCCACTCGTGGAATGGGAATCCCGGCGTTGGCGAACGCGAATACGGGCAGAACGAGAAAGGCGACCCAGGGGTGGATCGCATGCTCCATCCGGTACAGCGTGGCGGACGACTCGTGGGCTTCGTCGGCCAGCTCGGCGAGAGCATCCTCCCTCAGGTCCATGGCATCGAGCTCCGCGTCCCGGTCGGCTCCGCCCTCCTTCCGGGACTGGCTCGCCATGGCAGCCTGCAGCGACCGGTCGAACTCCTCGGACTGCCGCTCCGACTCCCGTCTGCGGCCCGCCGGGATCAGGGCGGCTGCCGCGACGCCGGCGATCGTGGCGTGAACTCCCGATTGATATACGAAGAACCAGATGAAGAGAATGGGCGCCACGTAGGCCAGCGGTCGTCGCACGCCGCCGCGGTTCAGGGCGAACAGGATCGCGAGCCCCGCCGCCGCCCAGCCGAGCGCCGCGAGGTCGATCTGGGCCGAGTAGAAGATCGCGATGACCAGGACGGCCATGAGGTCGTCGGCGATCGCGAGCGCGGTGACGAAGGTCTTCAGCCACAGGGGGGCCCGGCTGCCCAGCAGAGCGAGGATGGCCACAGCAAATGCGATGTCCGTCGCCATCGGAACGCCCCAGCCCGCGATGTACGGCCCTCCCCGGTTGATGACCCAGAAGAGCAGGGCAGGAAGCACGGCGCCCCCGACCGCGGCGACGACGGGAAGGGCCGCCCGGCGCAGCGAGGCCAGCTCTCCGAACAGGATCTCGCGCTTGATCTCGAGGCCCACGAGGAAGAAGAAGACCGCCATCAGGCCATCGTTGACCCAGTGGAGGAGCGACATCTTGAGCGACCATTCGCCGACGGTGAGGCCCGCGTAGGTGTGCAGCAGCGAATCGTACGCGTCCCAGAGGGGAGAATTCGCCACCAGCATGGCCACGGCGGCGGCGACCATCATCACGATGCCGCCGGCGGACTCGAGCTGGAGAAAGCGGACGATGGCGCGAGTCACTCCGGGTGACGTCTCCGTTGGTGCCTGATTCAAACTGATTCCTCCGTCTGCTGGCGTGGCGAATTCCGGTCGTTCTCCATGGGGCCCGGCAACGGTCCGACCGGCTGGACACCCCCCGGACGAACGCCCATTTTGCTCGACCGATGGGGACGACCGCAAGCACAGGAAGACGAAGCGCATGACCTCACCACCGCCTTCTGGCGACTCGTACATCGTGCCGCGCGCCTACCAGCCCGATCTACCGCAGGATCGGTTTCTCGTCGACGCGAAGCCCGGAGAAGACGCCGTTCCGCTCGACGTTCTGATCGTAGGGGGAGGCCCCGCCGGCCTCGCCTGCGCGATCGAACTGGCGCGTCTGGCGAAGGACGACTCGGAACGGACGGGCTCATCGGAGGGGCTGGAGATCGGGGTGCTGGAGAAGGCGTCGGCGCTGGGTGAGCACTGCCTGTCCGGGGCGGTGGTCAACCCCGCTCCCTTCTACGAGCTCTTTCCCGATACGCCGGTGAGTGAACTGCCCTTCCGGGGAGAGGTACCGAACGACCGCGTTTACCTGCTCACGGAGAACGGCAAGCGTCGGATCCCGACCCCTCCCACGATGCGCAATCACGGCAACTTCGTGGCGTCGATCTGCGAGATCGTGCAATGGATGGGCGCCCGGGCCGAGGAAGCCGGCGTGAATGTGTTCACGGGCTTCCCCGCCGATTCGCTCCTCATGGATGGGGGCCGCGTGCTCGGGGCGCGCACCACCCCGGCTGGGCTGAACCGGGACGGAAGCCCCGGCAGCGGTCACATGCCGGCCATGGACCTCGCCGCTTCGGTGACGGTCCTGTCGGAAGGATGCCGTGGACCGCTCAGCCAGGCCTGGCTGCGTCGGGAGGGGATCAGCTCGGACAACCCGCAGATCTTCGCGCTCGGGGTCAAGGAGCTGTGGCAGGTCGCCAGGCCGCTCGATCACGTGATCCACACGGTGGGCTGGCCCCTCCCTCGGGACGCGTTCGGAGGGAGCTGGATCTACCCGATGGGCGAGGACCTCGTCTCGCTCGGCCTCGTGGTGGGGCTCGACTACGGCCAGACGACGCTCGACGTGCACGAACTCCTTCAGGACATGAAGGGGCACCCGTTGTTGGACGATCTCCTGGCGGGAGGGGAGTGCGTCGAATGGGGGGCGCGCACGATCCCGGAAGGAGGGTTCTACTCCATTCCCGATCGGCTGCACGGAGATGGAGTGCTTCTCGTCGGAGATGCGGCCGGATTCGTGGATGTGCCGAGTCTCAAGGGCATTCACTACGCCATGCTTTCGGGCATCTATGCCGCACGCACGGCCTTCGAGGCTCTGAAGAAGGGCCGGACGGACCGATCGTCCCTCGCTCCCTATGAGACGATGGTCCGGGAGTCTTCGATCGCGGAGGACCTGTACCGAAGTCGCAACGTCCGGTTGGGGTTCAAGAGCGGCTTCTATCGGGGCGGCCTTCGTTCGATGATTTCGATCGCGACAGGCGGCCGATGGCCGGGCAAGAGGATCCCGGTAGAGGAGGACGCCGCGGAGCCGAAGCAGGTGACCGAGCCCCGCGAGCTCGTTCCGGATGGAGACCGCGCGCTGAGCAAGGTGGACGCGGTATTTCGCTCGGGGAACACGACCCGGGACGACATCCCTTCGCACCTCGTGGCGCCCGATTCGGTGCCGGCGGAGGTGCAACACCTGTACGAGCACATGTGTCCGGCCGGGGTCTACGAGGCCGGTCCGGATGGACTGGTGATCAACCCGCCGAATTGCATCGACTGCAAGGCCACCGACGTGCTCGGACCTCGGTGGTCACCGCGGGAGGGGGGAAGCGGCCCCGCCTACAAGCGGATGTAGCCGGGCGGCGGTCGTCCCCGGGGTCTCCCTGCGGCAGAGCCCCGGCAGCCACTCCTCGGGCTGTCGGGGCTCACGCGTTCCATCACACGGCCGCAGGGACGATGGGACACCGTGACCCGGGCAGCCGGGCCATGATGTCCCTTCCGGCCGCTAGTTCGAACCGCCGAGGAGCTCCTCGAGCAGCTCGACCGCCTCGTACACGTTCAGGAGGGCTTCGGTGATGCCCGCCGAGTGCACCGACACGGTCCGGCCGTTCTCGGCCGCGAACAGGAATTCGTTCGGGAAGGCCTCGACGTTGCCGTCGAAGGCGATGCCGACCCAGCGTGCCTCGCGGTCGATGACCGGACTCCCGCTGTTTCCACCGGTGATGTCGTTGGTGGAGACGAAGTTGAGGGGGACGCTCATGTCGACCTCGTCGACGGCCGCTTCGAAAGCGGGAGCGAGCGTCCACGGCATCTCGTTGTCGAACTCGGTCGCCCGCGCGTACAGGCCGTAGATCACGGTCTGAGCCGGCGCGTACGTCCCGTTGTAGTGATAGCGCTTCACCAGACCGTCCGTGATGCGGAGCGTGAACGTCGCATCGGGCGGAAGGTCGGTTCCGTACACGGCGAACAGGGCCGCTGCGAAGCGCTCGTTCTGAACCTCTTCGGACGCGTTCGCGGACTGCCAGGCCGCGCCGACGCCCTGCTGCTCCGCCTGCATTTCGAGGACAAGCCGGATCAACGGATCCGTGCTCGCCTGCAGCGCCTCCGCTCCGCCGGCGATCAGCGAGTCGCGGAAGGCGGCCTCGTCCACCCGGGAGGTATTGATCAGCCGGCTCGCCGCCGCCTCGGGCGTCTCACCCGGGCGGACGGCTCGAACGAGGGCGGCGTCGTCGGGGAGCCACTCCTGGGCCAGCGCCAGGCGTCCGGTGAGCATCCCCAGCGACTGATCCATGTGCATCTCACCCGGATCGCGGATCGCGCCTTCCAACTGATTCCAGTATTCCGGCCTCTGGCCCTCCGGAAGTGCCGACATCTGGAT
>NZ_JBZQEK010000028.1:0-63451 GCF_058719085.1 Candidatus Benthicola sp. | reverse complement strand
GGCCATTCTCGGCGGCAGCGACAAGTGCCGGTGGTTCTCGCGAGGGGGATACACCTGGTCCCATCCCGAACCCAGCAGTTAAGCCCCTCAGCGCCGATGGTACTGCAGCCTCAGGCCGTGGGAGAGTAGGTCACCGCCGGCTCTACACACGAAGGCCCCACACGCACCAACCGCGTCGTGGGGCCTTCCACGTTCCTACAGGCCGTGGAATGGCTGTGCCCCGCGGAGGGTCCAATTTTGCGAGCGTGAGGGATCCTTCGTCTTTGGCACCGATGACCGGAGAAGAACCTTGTTTCGAAGCTTGCCCTTCGTCGTCATCGTGGGTCTGGCCCTGACTCAGCTTCCGACCGAGCTGCTGGCGCAGCGCCGGGCACCCGGCCCGCAGCCGATTCCCCTGGACAGCATCATGGCGGTGTACGGCGAGAGACTCGACCTGTCGGCGGAGCAGGCTTCCGACCTGCGCACCCTCCTCGACATCCAGGCCGATGAGACCCGATACCTGTTGGATCGGGCGCGAGAGGACGGACCGGACGCGATGCAGGGCCTGCGCTCCCAGCTCATGGAACTGAGGCGCGAAACCGACCTCCTGATCGAGGCCATCCTGACCGAGGACCAGGTCCCGGAATACAGGGAGATTCAGAAAGAACTCCGCGAGCAGGCGGCAAGCCGCGCGGCTCGCCGGCGGCCACCGTCACCCCCCGGATCATAGACCGACGTTGCCGAGGTTGTGGGGCGGCGGAACCGGCTTCAGCTTATACGAATGAGTGATGCGTCGACGTTCCCCGGGAGCGCGGAATTCCGTGCCGGGATCTGCGCCATTGTCGGACTTCCCAACGTGGGAAAATCCACGCTGCTGAACGGCCTGATCGGCCAGCGCCTCAGCATCGTGACGCACAAGGCCCAGACCACCCGTCAGCGTCTTCTCGGTATCTACTCGGACGACGGGCACCAGGCGGTGTTCGTCGACACGCCCGGGCTCCTCGAGCCTCGCTATCCCTTGCATGAGGCGATGCAGGCGGAGATCGGCCGGGCCACGACCGATGCCGACGTGCTCGTGTACGTCGTGGATGTCGGCTGGCCGCCGAGCGTGTCGCATGCCGTTGCCTTCCACCCACCCGCCGGTGTCCCGACGGTTCTGTGTCTCAATAAGGCGGATCGCATCAACGGTCCCGAGCTCGCCACGCTGCGTTCCTCCCTGGAGGTTGGGGATGCATGGACCGAGATCGTCCCGACTCAGGCGGTCACCGGCGCAGGCGTCGATGACCTCCGCTCTCGAATCCTCTCTCTCCTGCCTCCTCACCCGCCTTTCTATCCGGTGGATCAGATCGCGACGGCACCTCTTCGGTTCTTCGCGGCGGAGCTGATTCGTGAAACCTGCTTCGAGGAGCTGCAGGAGGAGCTTCCCTACGCGACGGCCGTGGAGGTGGAGTCGTTCCGCGAGGCGGAGGATCCGGTCTATATCGCGGCGCTGATTCACGTGGAGCGCGACTCACAGAAGGGCATGGTGATCGGGAAGGGCGGAAGGATGATACGGAGCATCGGCTCCTCCTCCCGCCGAAAGATCGAGAGCCTGCTGGAGCGGCGCGTCTACCTGGACCTCAAGGTGAAGGTGAAGCCCAACTGGCGACGAAGTCGGGGCCAACTTAAGCTGTTCGGATACGATCTTCCCCCGGCCCGAGGAGAGTGATGGCCGTCGACCCTGGATTGCTGGCAATCCTCGTGTGCCCGAAGTGCAAGGGCGAGCTCGAGTACCACGAGAAGGAGCAGACACTGACCTGTCACAGTTGCCGGCTGCGCTATCGGATCGAAGACGACATTCCCGTCATGTTGATCGATGAAGCTGAGGCGCTGTAGTCTCGCTCTGACGTTTCTCGTCGTCACGTTCTTCCATCCCGCCCTCGCTCAGGATCCATCCGGCACCGTCCTCCGAGACCAGTCTTCCACCCGTGAGACGGCTCGTTTTCTACTCGCTCCAGTGGGCGCACGAGCCGTGGGTCTGGCAGGCGCGGTCACGGCTTCCTCCTCGGACGTCGAAGGGGTTTTGTGGAATCCCGCGTCGACGGCCGGCGTGCAGCGTTCCACGGCCTTCTTTCACCTGTCGAACGACTTCGGAACCGCCAGTCAGGTACTCGGGTTTCTGGGACGCTGGCAGGAGCTGCGAATCGGGCTGACCTACTACCACTTCGACCTGGGCTCGGTGGAGGCCAGGAGCGAATTGAACGAGGATCTCGGGACTCTGGCGCTGGACGACGATGCCCTGATCCTGACCGGCGGCTATGCGCTGTCCCCGGAGATCCAGGTCGGGCTGAACTCGAAGCTTGTCCGACTCTCGACCGGCTGCTCGGGCGAGTGTGATTCCTTCGATGGCCGCAGCCTCGGTTTCGCCATCGACCTGGGGGCCGTGGCCCGCGTGCGGGCGGTTCGCGGGCTCTCGGTCGGGTTGCTGCTCCGAAATCTGGGACCGGGCATTCGGATCGCGGGCGCCAGCACGAGCGACCCCATGCCCTCCCGGTTGAGGTTCGGGGCCTCTCTCGATGCCACGCGGGCCTTCTTCCCCCACGAAGATCGGTTCAGCGTGGTCGTGCAGGGTGACCTTCAGCAGACCGTGACGGAGTTCGACGATCTCGACGGGTACCTCGGCGCCGAGGCTTCTCTTCGGGGTATCCTGTATGTCAGGGGGGGATACGCATGGACCGCCGCGGGCCGACAGGGTGCGGCTCTCGGCGTCGGCCTTCGTTACGATCGACTGGTCGTCGATATCGGCCGGGCCTTCAACGATTTCTCGAGCTTCGACTCCGATTCTCCCTTCCAGCTTTCCCTCGCATTCGCCTTCTGACGCCGTGCAGTAGACATGTCCTCGATTCCCGATCGTGAAGCCATCGTCCGGGCCCTCGAAGAGAGCTCCCGGGGACCTCTTACGGCCCGAGAGCTCTCCCGTCATCTGAAGGTCGACCCGCACTCCTATCGCGCCTTCCGGCGGCGCCTCCGGGAGATGGAGCGCGACGGGGAGCTGTTTCGAAAGAGGAAGGGACGCTGGGCGCTCCCTGCCAGTCTCCAGATCATCACGGGGGTGGTGGACATGACCCGGTCGGGAGACGGGTTCGTGATTCCCGACACGGCGGGCGCGGATGATGTCTTCGTGCCCGGAAGGCACCTCGGGTCGGCCGTGGATGGAGATCGGGTCGCGGTCCGTGTGGAGCGGCATCGGCCGGGGCGCAATCCAGAGGGTCGACTCGTTCGGGTTCTCGAGCGCGCCTGGACTCAGGTGGTCGGCATCTACCATCAGCGCAAGGGCTTCGGGCTCGTAATTCCTCAGGAGCCTCCGCTTCGGGCCGAGGTGTTCGTTCCCCCCGACCGTCGCTCCGGCGCCGGCGAGGGAGACCTCGTTCTCGTGATCATCGAGGATTGGGGTGGCGAGGAGGTGCGACCGGTGGGGGCGGTTCACTCCGTACTCGGTCGGCCAGGGGACCCGGGGCTCGATGTTCTGGCCATCGTCCTCGGGCACCAGCTGCCGACGGAGTTTCCGTCCGCGGTCACCGACGAGGCAGAGAGGATCGGTAGACGGGGTGTCCGGCCCGAGGACCTCGAGGGAAGGGTGGACTTCCGTGAAGTGATCAGCTTCACCATCGATCCGGAGGACGCTCGGGATCACGATGATGCGCTGTCGTTCGAGCGACGAGAGGGGAAGTTCCGGATCGGCGTACACATCGCCGATGTCAGCTGGTATGTGAAGGACGGGAGCACCATCGATCGCGAGGCCCGGGACCGAGGCACGAGCGTGTACCTGGTGGATCGCGTCCTTCCCATGCTGCCAGAGCCCCTGTCCGCAGAGCTCTGCTCCCTCGTACCCGGCGAAGATCGACTGACTCTTTCGGTGGTTCTCGAGTTCGATGAAAAGCTCGAACTGACAGACCGACACGTTGTCCGTGGCATCATACGGAGCCGCCACGCGCTCTCCTACCAGCAGGCCCAGACCCTGCTCGAGGCGAGCGGGAGCGACGTCGAGGACCCGCTCCTTACGGACGCGCTCCAAAATGTGGCCGAAGTCGCCCGCAAGGTCCGCCGTTCCCGCCTGGCAGCCGGGGCCATCGACTTCGCCATCCCGGAAGCTCGAGTCGTGCTCGACACCGAAGGGGAGCCCCTGGAGATCCGACCCCGAGAACGACTCGAGGCCCATCGGATCATCGAGGACCTCATGATCCTGGCCAACGAGACCGTTGCGGGCATCGGAATCGAGCAGGGCCTGCCCCTGATCTTCCGCATCCACGAGCCCCCGGACCCGGATCGGATACAGAACCTGCGCGAGCTCGGCGGTCTCTTCGGCCTTTCTCTGCCCGCGGGCGACGTTCGACCGCACGACCTGGCCGACCTGGTGACACAGGCACGGGGAAAGGACTACGAATACCTGATCTCCTCCGTCACGCTCCGCGCCATGAAGCGAGCACGCTATTCGGTGGACAACGTGGGACACTTCGGGCTCGCCTCGGACGCGTACGTGCACTTCACCTCACCGATCCGTCGATATCCGGATCTGACCGTACACCGGGAGCTCGTCCGATGGATGAAAACGGGAGCCGGCGGGGCGACTCGCGATTCCAAGGACGTCGCGCGGCATTCTTCCGAGATGGAGAAGAGGGCCCAGGAGGCGGAACGCGAATCCGTCGAGGTGAAGACCATTCGGTATATGGAACGCCACCTGGGTGATGTGTTCGAGGGCACGATCAGTGGTGTGACCGGATTCGGGCTCTTCGTCTCCCTGGACCGTGTGCTCGTCGAGGGGCTGATTCGACTCAGCTCGCTCGACGACGACTACTACCGGTACGACGAGGAGTCACATGCGGTGACCGGGCGCCGCACCCGACGCAGATACCGCCTCGGAGACCGCATCGAAGTGCAGGTCGTGAGAGTCGACGCGGAAAGCCGCTCCATCGACCTCGTACAGGTCGGCCGATCTGCTTGACCCCGGGTATTCCCGCCATTACACTCGCCGCGACGGGGTCTTCCGCCGGAGCGGGAACCCCGTCTTGACGCACGGAGTCAAGGGATCGACGTCCCGGAGCAACGGGCAGGAGAGCGGACATGGCCGTATCCGACACGAAGGTCGAGAGAATCGAGGGACTGCGAGAGCGTCTCGACGACTTGAGGAGGTTTCTTTGACCTCGACGCGAGGGAGGGCGTGCTCGCCGAGCTCGAGGATAAGATGGCTCAACCCGGTTTCTGGGATCACCCGGACGCCGCGAGGGAGGTCATAGATCGAGCCAACGCCATCAAGGCGTGGAGCGAACCGTGGGCTGACCTGGCCGACCGGCTCGAGGACCTGGAACAGCTGATCCTCCTGCTGGCGGAAGCCGAGGACGAGGATCTGGCCGCGGAGCTGGAGCGCGAGTCGGAGGCGGTCGACGAGGAGCTGGCCGACCTGGAGGTCCGAAACATGCTCCGCGGGCCCGATGCCCACCGATCGGCCATCCTCACGGTACATCCGGGTGCCGGTGGCACGGAGTCCCAGGACTGGGCGGAGATGCTGCTCCGCATGTATGCCCGATATGCAGAGCGGAGGGGCTACAAGGTCGAGGTGCTCGAGCTGCAGCCGGGAGAGGAAGCGGGCATCAAGTCCGCCACTCTGGAGATCACGGGGGATCACGCGTTCGGATACCTGGGCGCCGAGACCGGTGTGCACCGACTGGTGCGGATTTCGCCCTTCGACGCGCAGGGCCGGCGTCATACCTCCTTCGCTTCCGTGTTCGTGTATCCGGTCGTGGATGACGACGTCGAGATCGAGATCGACGAATCCGACCTCAGGATCGACACCTACCGGGCCTCGGGTGCAGGCGGGCAGCACGTGAACAAGACGGATTCCGCCGTGCGGATCACCCACGAACCGACCGGCATCGTCGTCTCCTGTCAGCAGGAGAGAAGTCAACACAAGAACCGCGCGAAGGCGATGAAGATGCTCCAGGCGGCGCTCTACCAGCGGGCCATGGAGGAGAAGGAGGCCGAGCGTCAGGCCCTGGAGGATTCCAAGACGGACATCGCATGGGGGAATCAGATCCGGTCGTACGTCCTCCAGCCTTACACCATGGTCAAGGACCACCGGACGGACACCGAGGCCGGAAACGCCGACGGTGTGCTCGATGGAGACATTCACCGCTTCATCGAGGCCTTCCTCCGCCTGAAGGGAGCCAGTTGAGCATGCCTTCGGACGACACCAGCGGCCTGCGGGACGGCCTCCCCATCGGGGAGTGGTACAGCGCTCCGGAGCGTCCGAAGCCGGTTCGGGACCGTTTCGGGAAGCTGAAGAAGCTGCGGGAGCTCGGAGTGGCTCCGTACGCCTATTCCTTCGCGCCCTCGGCCGATCTCTCCGACGCGCTGGCGAGCTTCAAGGACGGGGACGAACCGGTCGAGGTCAAGGTGGCCGGCCGCCTGGAATCTCTGCGGGACATGGGAAAGAGCGCCTTCGGCCACATCGCCGATCGGGATGGTCGCCTGCAGGTCTATCTCAAGCGGGACGAGCTCTCGGAGATCGACCGCGAGGTCTCGCACCTTCTCGATCTGGGGGACTGGGTCGGGGTTCATGGCGAGCTCTTCAGGACCCGCACCGGTGAGATCACGGTGCGCGCGCGATCGCTCGAGCTGCTGGCCAAGTCCATGCGCCCTCTGCCTCAGGGCAAGGTGGAGGTGACCGAGGATGGCGACACCGTCGTTCACAGCGGTTTTGCCGACGTGGAGAGCCGGTATCGTCAGCGCTACGCGGACCTCGCCGTGAACCCCGACGTGCGCTCGGTGTTCGCCACCCGTGCCCGGGTGATCTCGGCGCTGCGGCTTCGACTGGACTCGGAGGGCTACCTGGAGGTGGAAACCCCGATCCTGCAACCGCTCTACGGAGGCGCGTTCGCGCGACCCTTCACGACGCACCACAACAGCCTCGATCGCACGTTGTACCTCCGGATCGCGGACGAGCTCTATCTCAAGAGACTCATCGTGGGCCAGCTCGACCGGGTGTACGAGATCTCCAAGAACTTCCGAAACGAGGGCCTCGACCGCACGCACAACCCCGAGTTCACCATGCTCGAGCTCTACCGGGCCTACGCCGACTATCAAACGATGATGGATACGGCCGAGGAGCTGATCACCCACGCCGCACACGAGGCCATCGGGACGCTCCAGGTCAGCTACGACGGCCACCAGGTAGACCTGTCCCGGCCCTGGACCCGGGTGCCCTTCTTCGAGGCGATCGAGAACTTCGCCGGGTTCGACGCACGTTCGGCGGATACCGACGAGCTCAGGCGACGAGTGGCCTCCTCCGGGCGGGACGACGCGGGTGATCTGTCGCGCACGAAGCTGCTCGACGTGGTCTTCTCGGAGTGGGTGGAGCCGGAGCTCGTGAACCCGACGATCGTCTACGACTATCCGATCGAGATGAGCCCGCTCGCGAAGCCGAAGCGAGGTGACCCCGAGCTCGCCGAGAGGTTCGAGGTCATCGTGGCGGGGACCGAACTGGTGAACGCGTTCAGCGAGCTCAACGATCCGATCGACCAGTGGGAGCGGTTCGCCGCGCAGGCCGCGGACCGAGCCGCGGGCGACGAGGAGGCCCAGGGAATCGATGAAGACTACGTCCGAGCGCTGGAGTACGGCCTCCCGCCGACCGGCGGTCTCGGGCTGGGCATCGACCGCCTCGTGATGCTGCTCACGAATCGACCGACCATCCGGGAAGTGATCCTGTATCCGATCCTGAGGAATGATGAAGCGGACTGACGGGGGACCGACGGCGAGATCGGACCGGGCTCTGCACTGGTTCATCGCGAGGCGCTATCTGTCCAGCCGCCGGGGCAGGGGATTCCTGTCGCTCATCACGCTCATCGCGATCGGAGGCGTCTCGGTCGGAGTCATGGCCCTCATCGTCGTGATCGGCGTGATGTCGGGACTTCAGACGGATCTGAGGGAGAAGATCCTCGGCGCGAACGCGCACGGGATGGTTCTGGAGATCGGCGAGTCCGTCCGCATGGAGAGCTGGGAGTCCGTGCTCCGCCGGGTAACCGAGGACGAGGACGTCGTCGGCGCGGCCCCGTTCATATACACCGAGGTAGGCCTGAACGTCCCGGGAGGCAGCTATTCCGAAGGGGCCGTCCTCCGGGGCGTGGCGAACGACTCGGTCTCGCTCTCGATCACCGAGGTGGACGAACACCTCACGTCGGGCGCCATGCCCTTCGGCGAGACGGAGTCCGGACGGCCCGGGATCGTGCTCGGCAGCACGCTGGCCGATCGGCTCAACCTGTATCCCGGCAAGACGGTGACGGTGGTTTCCTTCCAGGGAGCAGAGCTCACCCCGACCGGGATCCAGCCGCAGATGCGCCTGTACGAGGTCACCGGCATCTTCGAGACGGGGCTGTACCAGTACGACACCAAGTTCGCCTACGTGGAGCTCGAATCGGCTCAGACGCTGCTCAGGATGGGACGGGCCGTGACGGGAGTCGAGTTCAACGTCCGTGACCCGTGGCACAGCGCCGAGGTCGCGGCCCGCCTCCGGGATTCGCTCGGCTTCCCCTACTCGGTGGATGACTGGCAGCGCCAGAACGCGAGCCTCTTCTCGGCTCTGAAGCTCGAGAAGTTCGCGATGGGGATCATCCTTCTGCTCATCGTGCTGGTCGCCTCGTTCAATATCGTCTCGACCCTGATCATGGTCGTGACCGACAAGGTTCGGGAGATCGGGATCATGCGAGCCATGGGTCTGACCGCTTCCGGCATCACGAAGGTCTTCGTCCTTCAAGGTGTCGTGATCGGACTGGTCGGCACCACCGTGGGCACGGCCCTTGGTCTTTCGCTCTCGTGGCTGCTGGACCGTTACCAGTTCATCGAGCTGCCGGGGGACGTCTACTTCATCGACCATCTGCCCGTCGACACCAACCTCCTCGACGTCGGCCTCATCGTGGCAGCCTCTCTGTCCATCGCCTTCATCGCCACGATCTACCCGGCACGACGCGCCGCCGAGTACACGCCGGTAGAGGCCATTCGTCATGAATAGCCTCCCCGGAGCGAGCACCACCGATGTTTCCGCGGTTCGAGCCACCTCGGTGGAGCGGGATTTCGACGGTGCGGACGGCCGTTTGATCCGCGTGCTGCGAGGCGTCGACCTCGACCTGGACAGGGGAGAGACCGTGGCGATCGTCGGTCCGAGCGGATCGGGCAAGTCGACTCTCCTCCACATTCTCGGCGGACTTGATCTTCCCACCACCGGAACGGTGCACCTCGGAGGTCGGGATCTCGCCAATCTGGATGACATGGAACTGGCCCGCATTCGAAATCGCTTCGTCGGCTTCGTGTTCCAGTTCCATCATTTGTTGAGGGATTTCACCGCGCTCGAGAACGTGATGATGCCTCAGCTCATCGCCGGCACCCCCCGCCCGGCTGCTCGCTCCAGGGCCCTCGAGCTCCTGGACCAGGTCGGACTGGCCGACCGGGCCGGGCACGTTCCCGCCAAGCTGTCGGGCGGAGAGCAGCAGCGCGTGGCCGCCGCACGAGCGCTCGTGAACGAGCCCCCGCTGCTCCTGGCGGATGAACCCTCGGGGAACCTGGACCTGGAGACGAGCGAGGTCCTCCACGACGTCCTCTTCGATCTCGTGAAGGATCACGGTACGGCCATGGTGGTCGTCACACACAACCAGGCGCTGGCGGCACGCACGGATCGGATCTTGCGGCTCACCGGGGGGTTGCTGGAGGTTATGGCTGAGGGTGAGCACGAGCGAGGACCGGGGGACTGAACGAGCCATGCGGTGCGATGACTGCGAAAACAGTGAGGCCGAGGTTCATCTGACCGCGGTGGAGGCCGACGAGATGAAGTCGCTCCACCTGTGTCCGGCGTGTGCCGCGCGCCGTGGCTTTCCGACGGAGGCGGGGGACACGACCTCGGACAGTCACCCGCCTCTCGTGGACTTCCTGGCCCAGCTCGGGGCCGCCGGCCCGGCGACCCCGGCGCCCGCCGTCAGCGAGCCCTGCCCCTTCTGCGGCACCTCCACGGCCGATTTCCGCAAGACCGGACGGGTGGGCTGCTCCCAGTGTTACGTGCACTTCGAGGCCCAGCTGCGAGGCCTTCTGAGACGCATCCACGGATCGGCGCAACATGCCGGAAAACTCTACCTCAGTGAGACCTCGGATATCTCGGATCGCTTGGGGCGCATCTCGTCCATGAAGCGACGCATGCGTCGGGCGATCGAGGCCGAAGACTTCGAGACTGCTGCCGACCTCAGGGATCGCATCCACGAGCTGGAGCTCAAGGAGTGATCACGGTCGAAGCTCCGATCGCTGATCTGGGACTCGATTGGGTCCACGGAGGAGATGAGGCGGAGATCGTCCTCTCCTCCAGGGTCCGGGTCGCTCGCAACCTCCAGGGATTTCCGTTTCCCGGCAGAGCGGGGCCCGAAGAGAGGCAGGAAGTACTCGATCGGGTGCGCGTCGCAGCGGACCGACTGGAGGCACTGGACGGAGGATACGGCTGGAACGTGGGATCCCTGGATCCGATGGATCGTCAGATCCTGATCGAGAGGAGGCTCGCCAGCCGGGACCTGATGGATGACCGATCGGGCGGCGGGGCGGCAGCACTGATGCTGGCCTCCGACGCTTCGAGCGGCCTGATGGTGAACGAGGAGGACCATCTCCGCCTCCAATCGCTCCTCGGAGGGCTCGAGCTCCGGTCGGCGTGGCGCCGGGTCGATCGTCTCGACGAAGAGATCGGCAGCCTGGTTCCCTATGCCTACCACCATCAGTTCGGCTTCCTGACCGCGTGTCCGACCAACGTAGGCACGGGACTTCGGGCGTCAGTCCTGTTGCACATCCCCGGCCTCGTTCTCACGAAGGAGATCTCCAGGGTGCTGGAGGGGATCTCCCAGGTGGGGCTGACGTACCGCGGACTGTACGGCGAGGGATCGGAGGTGGTCGGAAACTGCTTCCAGATCTCCAACCAGACGACCCTCGGAAAGACGGAAGACGACCTCATCGACCACCTGGAACGTGTGGCTGGAAAGGTCATCGAGTACGAGAGGAGCGCCCGCACCGTGCTCCTCCGCGAGGCCCCTTCCGTCCTCGAAGACAAAGTCTGGCGAGCCTACGGAATCCTCCGCAACGCACGCAGTCTGGGCCTCGAGGAAATGATGAACCTGCTGTCGGGCGTCCGGCTCGGCGCGTCTCTGAAACTATTGAAATCACCGAGGGTAGAGACGCTCAACGAGATGCTTGTCCGTGGGCAGATCGCACATCTCGAGCGTGCGGCGGGCGCGTCGTTGAGCGAATCGGACGCGGATGTCTGTCGCGCGACCTTCGTCAGGGATAAGCTAGCGAGCGACGAGCGGCCGGCCGCCGAGGCCTCCGCAGACGGATCCAGTGACACGACGGCGGTCGATGGACCGCCCTCGGGGGGTTGATGAATTACAACTTCACCGATCGGGTGAGAAAAGTGCTTGCGATGGCGCGCGAGGAAGCCGTGCGCCTCCAGCACGACTACGTGGGTACGGAGCATATTCTCCTGGGCTTGATCCGCGAGGGAGACGGGGTCGCGGCCGAAGTGCTGCGCAACCTCGCTGCGGATCTGGACGAGCTTCTGAGGCTGGTGGAAGAGAACGTCCGGCCCGGGAAGGCATCGGCCTCGATCGGCGAACTGCCGTATACGACGCGGGCCAAGAAGGTGCTGGAGTACGCCATGGCCGAAGCCCGCGAGCTGAACCACAGCTACGTGGGAACCGAGCACCTGCTCCTCGGCTTGCTGCGAGAGGAGAAGGGACTGGCGGCCAAGGTTCTCGGGGAACTCGGGATCGGCCTGGACGAAGCGAGGGCCGAGATGCTAAAGCTCCTCGGCACCGAGTCGCCCGCCGCCGAGCCGGGCGCGGCGGCGCCGGGCCCGTCCACCCGTGGCGACTCGAAGTCGAAGACGCCCGCTCTGGACCACTTCTGCCGGGACCTGACGGAGCTGGCTCACGAAGGGGTGCTCGACCCGACGATCGGCCGCCAGGCCGAAATCGAACGGGTCATGGAAGTGCTGTCGCGCCGGAAGAAGAACAATCCGGTCCTGATCGGAGAGCCCGGTGTCGGAAAGACGGCGATCGTCGAGGGTCTCGCCCAGAAGATCGATCGCGGGGACGTGCCGGACAGCCTCAAGGACCACAGGGTTCTCGCACTCGACATGGCCGCCGTCATCGCGGGAACGAAGTACCGCGGCCAGTTCGAAGAGCGCCTCAAGGCCATCGTGAACGAGATCTCGCAGAACGAGGGCGTCATTCTCTTCATCGATGAGCTGCACACGCTGGTCGGCGCCGGGGCGGCCGAGGGTGCAATCGACGCGTCCAACATGCTGAAGCCGGCACTCGCGCGTGGCGAGCTGCAGTGTGTCGGCGCTTCGACGCTCAACGAGTACAGGAAGCACATCGAGAAGGACGGCGCGCTCGAGCGGCGCTTCCAGACCGTGATCGTCGAGGCCCCCTCGGTGGAAGAGACCTTCGAGATCCTCAAGGGGCTTCGAAAGCACTACGAGGACCATCACAACGTCACGGTTCCCGACAGTTCGCTTGAAGCGGCTGCGAAGCTGGCCGACCGCTACATCACGGACCGCTTCCTTCCCGACAAGGCGATCGATGTGATCGACGAGGCCGGGGCCCGCTCGCGGCTCGGCGCGCAGGTTCCGCCCCCGGAAGTGCAGAAGCTCCAGGAGGAGATGGAAGAGCTGGCCGGCCGCAAGGACGAAGCGATCCGGGACCAGGACTTCGAGCG
Source organism: Candidatus Benthicola sp. (assembly GCF_058719085.1). Taxonomy (NCBI): domain Bacteria; kingdom Pseudomonadati; phylum Gemmatimonadota; class Gemmatimonadia; order Candidatus Palauibacterales; family Candidatus Palauibacteraceae; genus Candidatus Benthicola; species Candidatus Benthicola sp. Next base: position 50,701 of record NZ_JBZQEK010000028.1, on the reverse strand, counting down.
GGCGGCCATGCTCAGGGACCGGGAGAAAGAGCTCCTGTCCGAGATCCGGCGCACTCGGGAGGAGTGGGAGAAACAGCAACGCGAGATGCGCCCCGTGGTCACCGAGGAGGAAATTGCCTTCATCGTCTCCCGGTGGACGGGAATCCCGGTCAGCCGCCTGAGGGAGGAGGAGACCCAGCGCCTTCTCCGGATGGAGGAGGAACTGCACGAGAGCGTCGTCGGCCAGCACGAGGCGATCGAGGCGATCAGCCGGGCGATCCGGCGCACTCGGGCCGGTCTCAAGGATCCGGACCGCCCGATCGGGTCCTTCGTGTTCTGCGGACCGACCGGGGTCGGCAAGACGGAGTTGGCCCGACAGCTCGCCCGCTTCCTGTTCGCCGACGAGCAGGCGTTGATACGGGTCGACATGTCCGAGTACATGGAGAAGTTTTCCGTCAGCCGACTGATCGGGGCCCCTCCCGGCTACGTGGGGTACGAGGACAGCGGCGCGCTGACCAAGGCCGTGCGGAGGCGACCGTACGCCGTGGTGCTTCTGGATGAGATCGAGAAGGCACACCCGGACGTCTTCAACATCCTGCTCCAGGTTCTGGACGAGGGGCGGCTCACGGACAACTACGGTCGCGTGATCGACTTCAAGAACACGGTCCTCATCATGACCTCGAACGTGGGGGCGCGGGAAATCGCCTCGACTTCGAATCTGGGATTCGACACGGGTGAATCGGAGGTCCAGTACGATCGCATGGCGGAAAAGGTCAAGGACGAGGTCAACCGTACCTTCACGCCGGAGTTCCTCAACCGACTCGATGAGGTCATCGTCTTCCACCCGCTGACCCGCGAACAGATCGGCGAGATCGTGCACATCATGATCCGCGATGTGCAGAAGCGACTCGCGGAAGAAGAGCTCACGTTGACGCTATCCGGGGAGGCCGTGGAATTCCTGGTCGAGCGCGGATATGATACCAAGTTTGGAGCGCGGCCGTTGAAGCGGACGATACAACGGTACATCGAGGACGCGCTCTCGGAGAAGATCCTGATGGCCGAGTTCGCGCCCGGAGACGAGATCATGGTCGAGCGGGCAAAGGACTCGGAGAGCCTGGAATTCAAAGCGGCATCGCATACATCCGCCAAGTGAGATACAGTCGAATCGCAGTCGGGCTCGTGGCCCTCGCCGCCCTGCACACGGCGAGGGTCGCTCCTTTGTTGGGGCAGGAGGAGCCGCTCTCCGTCACCGTGGACAGCATCGTGGTCCGGGGCCAGTCACGGTATTCCGCCGAGGGCATTCAGCGCATCGCGGAGATCCGCGTCGGCGAAACGGTGAACGGCCCGATCATCCAGGCCGCCATCCAGAGGCTCTTCGCTACGGGCGAGTTTTCCGACGTCCGGGTCCGGGTCACACCGTATACGCCAGCGATCTTCTACATCGAGGTGGTAGAGCGGCCCCTGGTGGGCTCGTATCGTTTCGAGGGAATGCAGCACGCCGATCAGGGCACGGTCGTCGACACCGTGGGCCTGATCGGGGGCGCGGCTCTCGACCCCGCCAAGATCGTCCGGGCTCGCACCATGATCCGCAAGTTGCTCGGGCAGGAGGGATTTCCTCAGGCCGAAGTGGATACGACGCTCGCCCCGGATCCGAGCGGACTGGATCAGCTCGAGGTCACTTTTCAGGTGAACGAGGGTCCCCGGCTGGCGCTCGCCCGGGTCGAGATCGTGGGGAACGAGGCGCTGACGGACCCGGAAGTCCGCGCCGCGATGACGACGGCGGAGGAAGGCTTCTTCTGGTTCTCGCCCGGGGAACTACGCCGGGAGGAGTACCGGCTGGATCTGACGGAGAACATCCCCGCCGTTTACGGGGAGCTGGGATACATCGACCTCGAGGTGCTGGGTGATACCATCGTGGTGGATACCCTGACGGGAAAGGGGATCATACAGATCCGCGTCCGGGAGGGCGCCCAGTATCTGGTCCGCTCCTTTCAGATCGATGGAAACCGCCGTTTCCCGGCCTCACAGCTGAACGAGTACTATCCGCCGGCAAGCGATGGAAAGCTGGACCCGGAGCGCCTGGCGGCCGGAGACCTCCCCCCCTTCGACCAGACCGCTTTCGAACAGGCGGCCCTGGACATCGGCAATCTCTACCGCGATGCGGGGTACCTGCAGGCGAGGGTGATCCCTGACGTGGTCCGACACCCGCCGGATTCGGCCGGTGCGAAGCCCACCGTCGACGTTACTCTGCAAATCATCGAGGGCAATCCGGCCTATATCCGCACCGTATCCATCGTGGGCAACGACTATACCCACGATCGGGTCATCCGGAAGATCCTGCTCACGCTCCCGGGAGACATCTACTCCCAGCAGCGCCTGATCCAGAGCGTCCGGAACATCCAGTCCCTGGGTTTCTTCGAGACCCTTCCGCCGGATGAGGCGATCGAGATCAACCCCCGTGAGGATGGGGACATCGACATCGTGTACCGGGTCAAGGAGAAGCAGACCGGAAACGTCAACTTCGGCATGTCGGCCGCCGCGGCCACCGGACTGGCCGGCTTCATCGGCTACGATCAGCCGAACCTGTTCGGTCAGGCCAAGATCGGGCATTTCCGCTGGCTCTTCGGCGCACGCACCCAGGACATCGAAGTCAGCTACACGGACCCGGAGCTGCTCGGAACCCAGTACAGCGGCACCATCGGGTTGCAGAGTTCGCGCGACCGATTTCAGACGTTCAACCTCGGGACCCGGCGAAGGACCGGTGGGTTCGTCGAGTTCGGATTTCCGCTGTTTCGGTTCCGCGTCCGATCCATGAGGCTCTACGTCGGGTACTCTCTGTTCGAGGAGGACGTGAGCGACCTGGATGCGTTCGGGCTCGGGCCGAGCGCGCAGGGACTGATCACGCAGGGAACCCGGAGCACCATATCGGCCCGCATCGTACGGGACACCCGGGAGGGCGGCCTGTTTCCGACCGGAGGGAACCGCAACCAGATCGCGTTCCGAAAGACGGGCGGTTGGCTGGGAGGAGACGGTGACTACAACACGTGGATCTTCGACAGTGACTGGTTCTCGCGTGTCGCGCAGTTTGGCGGTGGGCCGGGCAAGGTCCCGATCGAGGTCGTGGCAGGCCTGAACTTCAAGGCCGGATTGATCTTCGGGGACAATCCGTTCTACGTGGAGCGGTATTATGTGGGCGGCACGCAGGTCGGGCAGCGCCTGAGGGGTTACGAAGAGGCCACGGTGACTCCGAACGGCCATATACCCAGGGACGATCCCCTCGTCAACAGCCTTGCCCGGGTAGGCCAGGCCTATTTCGTGACGTCGGCATCGCTCGGTCTCAAGCTGACGGACAATATATTCGCGAGTACATTCGTGGACGCCGGGAACCTCTGGGCCACGGCGTCCCAATTCAATCCCACGGACCTCCTGGTGGGGGCCGGAGTAGGGGTAAGCCTGGTAACGCCGTTCGGCCCGATCGGCCTGGACTATGCGTACGGTTTCGACCGACGCGACATTCTGGGACGGCCGGATCCGGGCTGGCAGTTGCACTTCAGATTCGGACAGCTCTTCTGAGCCATTTGGAAGCGAACCGCAATTCAGTTCATCGGAAGGAGAGTAGACGATATGGCCCTGACACGTTGGGTTCCCCTCGCCGGCCTGTTGCTGGCGTTCTCCGCCTCTGTTGCGTGGGCCCAGGGTTCGCCCCCGGCCGGAACGCCGGTGGTATACGTCCGTGGCCAGGCGATCCTGCAGGCGGCACCGGGCGCCGCTGAGGCCGCTCGCACCTTCGAGCGCGAACTGGCCGACATGAGGACGGAGCTCCAGGAGCAGGCCGCCGCCGTGGACTCGATGCTCCAGGACTACCAGCGGCAGGAGGTTCTGCTGAGCCCTCAGGCCAAAGAAGCCAAGCAACAGGAGATCCTGGACCGCCGGAACCGGCTTCAGCAGCGCCAGGGAGAGATGGACTCCCAGGCGCAACAGCGGCAGCAGGAACTGCTGGGCCCGATCCTGGAGCGAGTAGGGAACGTGATCGAGCAGATCCGGTCGCAGAATCGATACTCGATCGTGCTCGACGCCTCGAAGGAGGGCCTCGTCGCCGCGGACACCGCACTGGACATCACGGACACGGTTCTCGAGCGACTCGGGGTGGAGCCGGTGCCTGCGCCGGCCGGCGCCGAGACACCTCAACCGTAAGTACCCGGGCCGGAGCGGAGAAGTGTCCCCCTCCGCTCCGGCGCCCCCCCGGCTTCTCCCCCCGGGTCGGGGCAACCTGCGTAGAGAACTCATATGACTGCATACACGGTCCAGGAGCTCGCCGACCTCGTCGAAGGCGAGGTCGACGGTGATCCCACACGATGCCTCGAGGGTGTCGCCCCCATCGACCGGGCAGGTCCACGGGACATCACCTTCGTGATCAACGAACGGTATGCCCGGCGTCTCGGGGCCCGTACGGTGGGCGCCTGCCTCGTGAAACCGTCCGTCGATCTCCCGTCCAGCGGCACGGTGTTCATCCGCGTCCAGAACCCGGAGCTCGCCTTTGCCCGTCTGCTCAACCTGTTTCACCCGGAGCGGAACCCGGATCCGGGGATCCATCCGACCGCGATCCTCGGCAAGGGAACGAGGCTCGGCAGCGAAGTGTGGATCGGCCCATACGTCACGATCGGAGAGAACTGCGTCATCGGGGATCGCACGCACATCGGAGCCCACACCCTCGTCGATGACGGCGTGCGGATCGGACAGGACTGTCGGGTCGGGCCGGGCTGCGCGATCCTGCACGACACGGTGGTGGGCCATCGCGTGCGTCTGTACACGGGAGTGCGCCTGGGCGTCGATGGGTTCGGATACACTCCGGGCGCCGGCGGGCTGACCAGGATTCCGCAGGTAGGACGGTGCCTCATCGGAGACGACGTGGAGATCGGTGCGAACTGCACGGTCGACCGTGGTGCGCTGGGCGATACGGTGATCGGGAAAGGAACGAAGATTGATAACCTGGTGCACGTGGCGCACAATGTGAAGATCGGGGAGCACTGCGTCATCGTGGCCCAGGTGGGGATCGCGGGCAGCACCACCATAGAGGACCAGGCCCAGCTCGGCGGTCAGGTGGGCATCGCCGGCCATGTCACCGTGGGTGCCGGATCCAGGATCGCGGCCCAGGCCGGAGTGATCGGCAACGTACCGTCCGGCGGTGTGTACTCCGGGTATCCGGCGCGTCCCCATCGCGAGGCGATGCGAGCGGCGGCAGGAACCTTCCGTACGCCCGAGATTCTCCGGCGACTGGCCCGCCTGGAGTCCCGTCTCGAAGGAAACGCGAATGAATCGAGTGACTGAACGTCCCCAGCGAACTCTGGGCTCGGAGGTGAGCCTGGAGGGTACCGGTCTGCACACCGGCAAGCCGGTGCGGGCGACGCTTCGACCGGCCGGTCCCGGGACCGGTATCGTATTTCGACGGGTCGACCTCGAAGGGGAGCCTGCCTTCGGCGCCACGGTGGACAATGTCGCGGGCACGTCGTGGGAGACCGTTCTGGGTCACGGAGAAGCTCGCGCCGGCACGATCGAGCACCTACTCGGCCCCCTGACCGTGTTCGGGATCGACAATCTCGAGATCCTCCTCGAAGGTCCCGAGCCACCGGCTCTTGACGGCAGCGGCAAGGAGTGGTGCGGCCTCATCCGCTCGGCAGGAGTCGTGGAACACGAGGGAACGGAAGCCAGCATGCTGGTCGTCCGCGATCCCTTCGTCGTCCGGGAAGGTGATTCGGTATACACCGTCGCCCCGCATGATGGATATCGCGTGACGGCGGTGATCGAATTCGATCATCCGGCCATCGGCAGACAGTCGGTAACCGTGGAGGTGGAACCGGAGACGTTTTGCGGGGAGATTGCGCCCGCGCGCACGTTCGGCCTCGAGAGCTGGAGGGAGATGCTGCACGAGAAGGGACTGGCGCTCGGAGCCACTTATGAAAACACGATCGTGGCAACCGAGGACGGGCTCGCGGAGGGAACGGAGCTGCGTTTCCCGGACGAGTTCGTGCGACACAAGGTGCTGGACCTCGTCGGAGACCTCTCGCTCGTCGGCGCTCGTATTCAGGGACATGTGGTGGCCGAGCGGCCGAGTCACCGCGGGAACGTGGCCGTCGCCCGGCGTCTGAGGAAGATGCTTGCCAGGGCTCCGGACGGAGGCCCCGTGCTCGACATCAACCGAATCCTGGAGTACATCCCGCATCGATATCCCTTTCTGCTCATCGACCGCGTTCTCGAGTTCGAAGGAGGGAAGAGGATTCTCGGGCTCAAGAACGTGACCATCAACGAGCCGTTCTTCCAGGGCCACTTCCCGGGTCACCCGATCATGCCCGGGGTCCTGATCGTCGAAGCGATGGCCCAGGCAGGCGGTCTGTTGCTGATGAACGAGTTCGATGATCCGAAGTCGAAAGTCGTCTACTTCATGTCGCTGGATGATGTGAAGTTTCGGCAGCCGGTGATGCCCGGAGATCAGCTGCTGTTCGAGCTGCAGATGCTTCAGCTTCGTGGGAGAACCTGCCGAATGCAGGGCATCACGCGGGTGGGAGGCGAAGTGGTCGCGGAAGCGACCATGATGGCCCGGGTGGTGGACAAATGAGCGAATCCCGCGCCGTGGCGTCAGCGGGCATACACCCGACGGCGATCGTAGATTCCGGAGCCGAGGTTCCCGATTCTGCCTCGGTGGGACCCTACACGATCGTCGGCCCCGGTGTAGAGGTCGGCGAGCGTGTCACCATCGATTCGCACGTCCTCATCGAGCGCGACACGGTGATCGGAGACGATTCCCACATCTGCAAGGGCGCCGTGCTGGGAACGGACCCGCAGGATCTCAAGTACGGGGGCGAGCCCACGAAGCTGGTCGTGGGGAGCCGCACCACGATACGAGAATACGCGACGCTGAACCGTGGGACCGTCGATTCGGGCACCACCGTGGTGGGGGACGATTGCCTGATCATGGCCTATGCGCACGTGTCGCACGACACCCGCATCGGAAACCACGTCATCCTGGCCAACTCCGTGAACATGGGGGGGCACGTCCTGATCGAGGACTGGGCGATCGTGGGCGGGGTGACGCCGATTCATCAGTTCGTACGCATCGGCTGTCACTCGATGATCGGTGGAGGCTCGCGCGTCCCCAAGGACGTCGTGCCGTATGTGATGGTCGCCGGAAGCCCCTGCGCCGCCTACGGACTCAACCTCGTGGGACTCAAGCGCCGCGGTTTCAAGCGTGAGACGATCGGCCAGATCCGGGAGGCCTACCGCCTCATCTTCAAATCGGATCTCAACGTCTCGCAGGCGCTGGAGCGACTCGCAGATCGGGATGACCTGGCGCCGGAAGTGGAGCACATGATCGCGTTCATCCAGTCCAGCGAGCGTGGCATCACGACATGAGCGAGATGAAGGTCGGAGTGGTCGGCGTCGGCCGCCTGGGATCCGCTCACGCGCGGATCCTCGGCGAGATCCCAGACTGCCGCCTGATCGGGGTCGCGGACGCCGACCCGGATCGTGCCCGCGACGTGGCCGGGAGACTGTCCGTGCCGGCGCTGACCTCCGAGGATCTCACCGAGGCTTGTGACGCGCTCGTCGTCGCCGTCACCACTTCCGCCCATCACGAGATCGCACGCATGGCCCTCGAGGCGGGCTGCCACGTCCTGGTGGAGAAACCCCTGACCCCGACGCTGGCCGAGGCGGACGACCTGATCGCTCTCGCTGACCGGCTCGGCCTCTTTCTGGCCGTCGGACACGTCGAACGCTTCAACCCGGCGATTCGGGCCGTCCGTCCGCTGCTTCACGATCCACGCTACATCTCGTCGCAACGGCTCGCCGTGTTTCAACCTCGTGGCACCGACGTCCCCGTCATGCTGGACCTGATGATCCACGACATCGATCTGGTCCTCGGTCTGGTAGACAGTCCCGTCCGCTCGGTGGATGCCATCGGCATCCCCGTTCTCACCGACTCCGTGGACATGGCCAATGCGCGCATCCGTTTCGAGAACGGCGCGTGCGCCGACATCAGCGCCAGCCGGGTGTCCACGGAGAGGAAGCGCGAGCTGAGGCTCTTTCAGCCATCCGGCTACTTCAGCCTCGATCTCGGCGCAGGGGAGGGCGAGTTTCTGCGCCGGCGGGACGGAGTCGAGCTGGCCGGGCTGATCAGAACCCGGGATGCCGCCTCTCTGTCCCTCGCCGACATCGTCGAGCGCGTGCCGATCCAGGGCGACGGAGCCGAGCCTCTGCGGCTCGAGCTCGAAGCCTTCCTCGCCACGCTGGAGGGAAGGGAGGAGGGGAGCGTCTCAGCTGCTGAGGGCAGGGCCGCGCTGGAGATCGCACTTCGCATCGAGAACGACATCGCGGGAGGCGCCCATGTCCCTTCACAAGATTCGTGAGGAGCGCAAAAAGCTGGGTTTCGGGGCGAAACGGGGCCCGCGCCCCCTCACCCTGGTGCTGCTCCTGCTGCTGGTCCTGCTTCTCATGGCGTACCTGAACCGGCTTGTCTGAAACCAGCGTATTCATCGCCGCCGGAGAGCCATCGGGCGACCTTCACGGCGCGGAGCTGGCACGCGAACTGAAGAGCAGGTTGCCCGGGGTCCGTCTTTACGGCCTGGGCGGCAGTCTCATGGCGGCGGAGGGGGTGCAGCTCCTCGCCGACCTGGACCGCCTCGCGGTCCTCGGCTTCTCCGAGGTGGTCCGTCATCTTCCCGATCTCGCCGCCCTGCGACGCCAGGTGCGCCGCTTTCTCGTCGAGCGGGAGATCGATCTCCTCGTACCGATCGACTATCCAGGTTTCAATCTGCCGCTGGCCCGGTACGCGAACCGTCAGGGGCTTCGGGTGCTCTACTACATCGCCCCTCAGGTGTGGGCGTGGCACGAGTCACGGGCACGGAATCTCGCTCGAGACACCGATCTCGTGTGCGTGGTCCTTCCTTTCGAGGAGGAGCGCCTGCGGCGGTGGGGAGTGCGCACGCGATTCGTAGGGCACCCTCTGCTGGACAGGCCCGACCTTCCCGAGATCGCAGACGTCGACGCTCCGCGCCTGGCTCTATTCCCGGGCTCCCGGCTTCAGGAGGTTCGCCGACTGCTTCCGGCGTTCCTCGAAGCCGCGCGCCGACTGCGGGAGGATGTACCGGAGCTGGAAATCCTCGTCGCCCGGGCTCGAGATCTGCCCCCGGAAGGGTTCGGATCCCTTGCGGATGCCCGAGTTGTGGACGCCGACGAGGCTCTGGCCTCTGCGAGGGCGGCGATCACCAAGTCGGGGACGATCACCCTCCAACTCGCTCTCGCTGGCGTGCCGATGATCGTCGGCTACCGGGTGAGTCCGCTGACGTACGCGATCGCCCGGCACCTGGTTCGGGTCGACCACATCGCACTCGTCAATCTGGTTGCCGGCGAGCGGCTCGTTCAGGAATTCATCCAGGGGCAGGTGGAACCCCGGTCCCTCGCTGCCGCCGTGCGTCCCCTCCTCGGCGAGGGACCCGAACGATCGAGCCAGCTCGAAGGACTCGCGCGGGTGGTCGATCGACTGGGCAGTCCTGGAGCTGCAGCGAGGGTTGCCGAAGAGTGCATCCGGTTGCTCGAGGATCGAGGGCGACGAAGTTGAGGACCGATGTTCGGCTCCTGGCGGCTCGTGCCCTCGGACCGAGCTTGCTCGTCGCGCTCTCCAGCACCTGGAGATTTCGTGAGATCGACGTGCAGGGAAGGCCCGTGGCAAAGCGGCATCGAATCGGCCGAGGAGTCTACGCGTTGTGGCACGCTCAACAGCTCCCCCTCACCCTGCTCCATCGGAACGAAGACGTAGCGGTCATCATCAGCCAGTCCCGGGACGGAGAGATCATCGCACGCATCGTCGAGCGAATCGGATACCGGGCCGTCCGTGGGTCCACGACGCGCGGCGGCGCGCGGGCCCTCCGTGAGCTGACCCGCGCAGCCGCCGAAGGTCATCCTCTCGCCATCACCACCGACGGTCCGCAGGGACCTGCCCGGGAGTGCAAGCCCGGGGTGTTGCTCGCCGCCTCGCGGACGGGACTGCCCATCATCCCGTGTGCTGCGGCTGCCGTGCACGCGTGGCGGTTCAGGAGTTGGGACCGGTTCATCGTGCCGAAGCCGGGCTCGATCGTGTACGTGCACCACGGCGAGCCGATCTCGGTACCTGAAGAGGTGGGTGTCGGGTCGTTGTCGAGCTGGCAGAACCGGGTGGCGGAGGCATTGAACCGGGCCACCAACGTCTGCGAAGATGCCGCTCGATCCCACCAGGGAGCCCGTCGATGACCGTCTCGGATCGTGGGCCGGGCCGCGCCGAGACGAGAGTGCGGGCCGCCTGGAAGGGTGAGGCCGGTCCCACGCTCCGGTTTCTTTCGGCCGTATGGGCGGCGGCCACCGGAGTCCGCAACCTGCTGTACGAAACGGGCGTGGTCGCAGCGAATCAAGCCCCGCTGCCGGTCGTCTCGGTCGGAGGATTGACCGCGGGAGGCGCCGGAAAGACGCCGATCACGGCAGACATGGCCGTGAGGCTGGAGAGGGCGGGTGTCCGAACGGCGATCCTCACGCACGGTTTCGAGGACGAGATGGAGGTCCATCGCCGCCTGTCGCCCCGCTCTCGCGTATACGGCGGGCGCGACCGGGCCGCGCTTGCATGGCGAGCCCAAGAGGAAGGCGCGCAGATTGCGCTGCTGGATTCCGGATTCCAGCATCGACGCCTCCACCGGGATCTGGACATCGTCGCTCTCGATTCGACCTCACTCGAAACACCGTGGCTGCACCTTCCGGCCGGCCCCTTCCGCGAACGCCTCGCTGCCATCGGCCGCGCAGATCTACTGATTCTCGTGCGCCGCGCGGCACCCGTCTTCGCTGACCCGGATCGGAACGATGGCAGCGAAAGCGAGACGGAGGACCACGTGCGGCGGCTCGGCGAGACGGACGGCTTTCCCCCCGTGGTTGCGGCTCGCATCGACCCGGGAGAGCTCGTGGCCGTTACGGAAGCAGCACGAGATGTCTCCCCGCCCAGACCCGAGCTCGCCGTGGCGGGAGTCATGTGGCCGGCCGTGTTCTTCCGACAGGTGCGGGCGCGTCTCCCGGATCTGGATCGCACGCTCCAGCTGTCCGACCATGCCAGGATCACCCCGGACGTTCGCTCGACCCTCGAACGGCAGTCCGGAGCCGGAGGGATCGTGTGCACGTTGAAGGATGCCGGAAAGCTCGCACGCGCCCTCGGAGAGTCGATGCCCATCTGGTATCTTTCCGAGCAGGTCGTCTGGGAAGACGAACGCGACCCGCCGAAACCGGTCCGATGGGCCCGGGCGCTGGTGGATCGAGACGAGGGACCGCGATGAGAATCCTCTTGCTGGGCGTAGGAGCCCCGCGGGACCGGTGGATGAGAGGGGCGATCGAGGAGTATGAGCGGCGCGTGGCCCGCTACTTCCGGTTCGAGTCGGCGCACGTTCCAGCCGGCGCCGGTACCCGGGCCTCGCCCGAGAGGACCCGTCAGCGCGAGGCCGAGCGGCTCCAGGGCCGGATTCCGGACCACCTCGAGACCTGGTGCCTCGCGAGGGAAGGAGAGCCGATGAGCTCGGTGGAGCTGACACGCGAGTTCGCGGACATGCGAACGTACGGACGACCGGGTGTCGTCTTCCTCATCGGGGGCGCGCATGGCCTCGACGGGACGATTCGTGACCGCTCCACACGTTCTCTGTCCCTCTCCCGCATGACGCTCCCCCACGACATGGCCCGGCTGGTCCTGACGGAACAGCTGTATCGTGCCGGCACTCTTCTGATGGGAGAGCCCTATCACAAAGGGACCTCCGGGTGACGACGAGCGACACACCCACCCGGGAATGGTTTCACCGCTGGTTCGGTGAAGAGTACCTCGCCCTCTATCCGCATCGGGACGAGGAAGAGGCGCGCGAAGCCGTCGATCTCTTCCGACGTCTCGCCGCGCCGCCAAGAGGTTCCCGTGTCCTCGATGTGGCGTGCGGCGGCGGCCGCCACCTCCGTGAGCTTCGCTCCGCCGGGTTCAACGCGATCGGACTCGACCTCTCCGTGACGCTGCTCCGCGCCGCGCACCGGGAGGGACCGAACGATCCGCTTGTGAGGGCGGACATGCGAAGCCTTCCGTTCGCGGACCGATCCTTCGGAGGTCTCACGAGTTTCTTCACCTCGTTCGGGTATTTCGAGGACCCCGCCGACGACCGACAGGTTCTGCGGGAGATGGCACGGGTTCTCCGACCGACCGGGACCTTCATGCTCGATTTTCTGAACTCCGCGCGGGTGCGCACGGAGCTCGTACCGGAAGACCGGCGCGTGGTGGCGGGCGAGCGGGTGATCCAGCGCCGGGAAATACTGGAGGACATGGTCATCAAGCGGATCCAGATGCAGCCGCTGGATGGAGGGGGTGCACGTACCTTCGAAGAGCGCGTCCGTCTTTATGATTGCGATGAGCTCGTATCGCTTCTTTCCGAGGCTGATCTCGTCGTGGAACGGCGACTGGGAGACTACGAGGGCCGCACGTACGGCCCGCGCTCCCCGCGTCTCATCCTGTCGGGCCGCAGGGTGAACCGGGGCCGGGGAAGCGCATGAACGGGCTGCGGTTCGAGGCGGAGCGACTGGCGCCCCCCGGTGGGCTGGTCGCCCGTGTTCTCGCGGAGGACCTGCCGGGCCTCTTCCCCGAGGGCACGTTCACGCCTCCGCCGGAAGAACGGACGGGGCCGTCCCGGTCCCTGGCCGCCCCCCTGGAGGAGGCGATTCAATGCCCGTCGGCGGCCGCTCGTCGGAGGCTGGAGGCCATCCGGGAGGGCAGGGGGGTCGTGGTCACCACGGGACAGCAGCCGCAGCTGTTCGGAGGACCCCTGTACGTGCTGTACAAGGGCCTCGCAGCCGTGAGAACGGCGTGCGAGATCGAACGACAGACGGGAGTGCCCTGCCTGGCGGTCTTCTGGGTCGCGGCCGACGACCACGACTGGGATGAAGTCGGGTCGATCGACTTCCTCGACCGCGACGAGGACCTCCGACGGCTCTCCGTGCCCCCCCCGGAGAATCGAGCCGGCCAGTCGGTGGGTCCTTCGAAACTGCCGAACTCGGTCGAGTCGCGGCTCGCCGAGTTCCTCGACGCCGTCGAGTCGGGTCCCGCCGGAGCCGTGTGGGCCGACGGTCTCAGGGATGCATACACACCGGGCCGTACGTTCACCGAGGCCTTCGTCCGCGTGGCCAGCTCCTGGTTCGGGGACCTGCCGATCGGATTCCTCGACTCGGCGCACGAGGAGGTCCGAAACGCCGCCATTCCCTTCCTTTCGGAGGCGATTGAACGTCACGACGAGCTTCGCGGGGCCCTCGGCCGAGGAGCCAGCGCCGTCGATGGGGCTGGTTTCACGCCCCAGCTCACGTACCGTGAAACCGCCGTTCCGGTATTCCGGGACGGGATAGAGGGACGATACCGCCTTCGGGCCGGAACGGATGGCATTCAGGTCGATTCCACGGGTCACCGTGTCCCCGAGCGGGACCTCATCGAGGAGCTTCAGGCCGAGCCCGGCCGATTCAGCCCATCCGCCGCCCTTCGACCCGTCCTCGAGTCCTGGCTGCTGCCGGTCACACGGACCGTACTCGGACCCGGGGAGATCGCGTACTGGGCGCAGTTGCAGCCTCTCTTCCGCCTGCTGGATGTGACGATGCCCTCCGTTCAGCCGCGCGATTCCTGGCGCGTGGTCGAGAGCCGGATCGAGCGACTGCTCGAGAAGGTCGGAATCTCGGCGGACGAAGCTCGCGACCCGGAAGCGGCCCGGCGCCGCATCGTCGAGGCGAATCGGCCGGCTTCGGTCTCGGAGCGGATCAGCGCTCTCGAGGCGCGTCTCACGCGGGAGTACGACGAGCTGGCCTCGGTCGTGGGCTCCGACCTGCCGGGGCTCCGATCTGCCGTCGGAAAGAGCCGGAAGCGGGCCTTCGATGCGATCGGGGAACTTCGAGGGACCGTGGATCGCGCCGTGGCTCGTCGGGAGAGTATCGTTCTAGGCCAGCTGGAGAGGATCGGCGCCCACCTGTACCCCGGGGGCGACCCGCAGGAGCGCAGGATTCCGACTTCGGCTTTCCTGGCCCACCACGGGGATCGCTTCCTCGACGCAGCCCGGGGCGCGGCGGAAGTCGGACCCGTCCCCGGCATGGCTGGTCCGGGCCACGACGTTGCTGGCGCCCTACCGCCGGAGTAGGTTAGCCCGACGTTTCGAGCGCCGCGATCGCGTGGCCGCCGCTCGGCTCTCTCGAGGTGCAACGACTTGATCTGGGCTGTCATCATCGCGCTGGTTCTCCTGATTCCGCTCCTGGCGATCGTCCTTGACTCATCGGTCGGCCAGGCGCTGGCGAATCGCATCGCGCGGGGCGATGAGGAGCGCGCGACGCGGGAGATCGCAACCCGGGTCGGAGAGCTCGAGGCAGAGGTGAAGTACCTCGCTGAGAGCATGGAGAGCCTCAGGGAAGAGACCGATTTCGTTCGTCGATTGATCGAGGGAGCCGACGAGGGCGGCGCCGCCCGCCTCGAGCCGGGTGAGTGACACGACGGGCCCGGCGGCCGTGCCCTCCGGCACTTCAGCTGCAGCGGACCGACTGAGTTCTTCCGCCGGCCGATCGGCCACGGCGGTCGGTTCCGGCATCCTTCTCAGCCGGATCACCGGGCTGGCCCGCGACATGGCCGTAGCGGCGTTCCTCGGAACGACGCTCCTCGCAGACGCCTATTTCGCGGCCATCAAGATTCCCAACATCATCCGGAATCTCCTTGGCGAGGGGACCCTTTCCGCCTCCTTCGTGCCCGTGTACTCGGAAGTGCTCGAGGAGGAGGGGCGGGAGTCGCCCCGGGCACGTCGCCTCGCCGGCTCGGTGCTGGGCCTCGTCCTGGTGGCAGCGCTCCTCATGAGCACCCTCGGCGTGATCCTGGCACCGTGGATCACGGACCTGGTGATGGTCGGGGCGGACGCGGAGTCGACACGGGTCACCACCGAACTGGTTCGGATTCTCTTTCCGATGTCGGGCGTCCTCATCATCGGCGCGTGGTTTCTCGGCGTCCTGAACAGCCACGGACACTTCTTCCTTCCCTTCGTCGCCCCGACCCTGTGGAATCTGGCACAGATCGGAGGGCTCTTCGTGGCGAAGGCCGCGGGAAGCGATCAACTGGCGCACGCGCTGGCATGGTCCGCGCTGGCCGGGAGTGTTCTGCAGGTAGGGATTCAGATCCCGGCCGCTCGTCGTCGCGTCGGATCCCTCAGGCCCCGCGGTGAGTGGGCGTGGGAGCCGGTCCGGCGGGTGGCGCGAAACACCCTGCCGGTGATCTCCAGCCAGGGCATCTTCCAGGTCTCGACCCTCGTAGATATCTCGCTGGCCTCTCTGGTCGGCACCAGCGCCATGTCCGCCCTCGGCTACTCTCAGCGGCTGATGTATCTGCCGATCAGTCTGTTCGGCATCTCAGTGGCGGCGTCCTCACTGCCTCGGATGTCGCGCGAGGCCACCGCGGAGAAGCTGAGGCCCAGACTGGTCAACGGATTCTTCCAGATCCTCTTTTTCGTCCTCCCGGCGGCCGTCTGTTTTCTGGTCGCGGGGGACCTGATCGTCCGCCTGGTCTTCCAGCGTGGTGAGTTCCTCGAGGCCAGCACCGTGCTGGTGGCCTCCGTGCTCGGGGCCTACGCCCTGGGTCTCGTGGCGTCCAGCAGTCTGAAGCTGTTCGCGAGCGGTTTTCACGCCCTGCAAGACACTCGGACACCGATGCTGCTGGCCGCCGTGTCCGTGACGCTGGGTATCGGCCTGGCCGTCGGACTCACCCTGACGGCCCGCTCCCGGCTTCCCGGGCCGTTCGAAACCTATGCGGCCATCGGCATCGCGCTCGGTGGATCGATCGGCGCTTGGACCAATCTCGTCCTTTTGTGGAGCGCTCTCGGCAGGAGAATCGGCCCCCTCTTCGGTCGACCGGCTCTCAGGGCGAGCCTCCGGATCGGGGTCGGCTCCCTGGCCGCGGGAGTGACGGCTCTCTGGGCCCGATCGTGGCTTTCCAGCTCGCTCGGCGGCGGGAGCTTTCTTTCCGACCTGGCCCTGCTCGTGGCGATCGGCATCGCCGGGGCCATTCCCTATCTCCTGATCGTGCGGAGGCCGCCCAGCGTCGTGCCGGAGGGCGAGGACGCCGGGGAATGACGGGTGACCGACTGAAGGAGCAGCTGGCGGCTCTTCCCAATCGACCCGGCGTATACCTCTTTCGCAGCAGAGACGGCGAGATCCTCTACGTGGGCAAGGCGTCGTCCCTGCGCAGCCGGGTGCGGAGCTATTTCGGATCACAGACGGGGCGCTCGTTCAAGGAACGGGAACTGTCACGGCGGACCGTCGACGTCGACACCTTCGTGGTCAATTCACCGGCCGAGGCGCTGTTGCTCGAGTCGAACCTGATCAAAGAGTACGAACCGCGCTTCAACATTCAGCTCCGCGACGACAAGACGTTCCCCTATGTGAAGGTGACCGTGCATGAGCCGTTTCCGCGCGTGCTCGTGACGCGGCAACTGGTGCGCGACGGCTCGCGCTATTTCGGTCCCTTCACGGATGTGGGCGCGATGCGCCGGGCCCTCCGCATGATTCGCCAGACGTTCGACGTGCGGAGTTGCCATTACGACTTGCCCCGGGAGGCGCCGGACCGTCCCTGTCTCGACTACTTCATCGAGCGGTGCAGGGCACCGTGCGTCGGCAGACAGAGCGAGGCGGACTATCGAGCGATGATCGACCGCATCCTCGCGATCCTTTCCGGCCAGACGGGAAGCATGAAGCGAAAGGTCCGCGAGGAGATGGAGGAGTCCGCCGCGCGTCTGGACTACGAACGCGCAGCGGAGCTGAGAGACGTGCTGAGGGGCCTTGCCTCCCTGGAACGCCGCAAGACCTCGATCGACGCCCGTGGCGGGGACCGGGACGTGCTCGGGATCGCTCGGCAGGGTAAGCGCGCGTGCGCTCTGTTCCTTCGAGTAAGAGAAGGGAAGCTGCTCGGCCGAGACGTCCTTCACCTGAAGACCGGCGAAGGCGCGGATGAGGGTGCGGCCGAGGACGAAGACCTGCCCGCCCTGATCGCCCGGGTTCTGGCAAGTGCGTACCTCGGACGGGAAGACCTCCCCCCGGAGCTGCTCGTCCCGGCCGACTTCGAGGATCGCGGGCTCATCGAAACCATGCTCGCCGGTTCGCGGGGCCGCGGCTTCCATATCCGTGTCCCGCAGCGGGGTACCGGAAGGAGACTCCTCGAGCTGGCGGAAGAGAATGCCGCACACGTGCTGGCCGAGCGTGCGGAGGCGGCCCGGGATGAAACGCGAGAGGTCGGCGCCGGCTCCACGGCCCGGGAACTCGCGCGGGCTCTGCAGCTCGAGACCCTGCCGAATGACATCGTATGCTTCGACATCTCGACGCTGGGGGGAACCGACTCCGTGGGCGCGGCCGTGTGGCTGCGGAACGGGAGGCCAAGGAAGCAGGAGTATCGCAGATTCCGCATCCGGCACACGAAAGAGGGACAGCTCGACGACTTCTCCATGATGCAGGAGGTCGTGGGGAGGTATTTCGCGAACCGCGTCGAGAAGGGCGAAGACATGCCCGATCTCGTCCTGATCGACGGCGGCAAGGGGCAGCTCGGCGCGGCCCGTCACGCGATGGAACGCTCGGGTGTATCGGATCTTGCAGTCGCGGCCCTGGCCAAGCGCCTCGAGGAGGTCTTCCTTCCAGGAATGCCCGAGCCGGTGCGCCTGGATTCCCGGAGCGCCGGTCTGCGCTGGCTCCAGCGCGCACGGGATGAAGCGCACCGATTCTCGGTCGATTATCACCGGAGGCTGCGGAAGAAGAGGACCCTTCGGTCCGTGCTGGCTGACGTTCCCGGTGTGGGAGCGCGCCGGGAGCAGGATCTCCTGAGGGCATTCGGCAGTGCAAAGGCGATCCGCGAAGCGACGCCCGAGGAACTCATGGCCGTCCCAGGCATCGGGCGGACCACCGCGCAGAGGATTCTGGATTCCCTGCGCGAGTCCGAGTCCTGATTGGGCTCGCCGCCCCTTCGTTCGGTGGCCGTAATCGGTGCGGTGGGAGGCGTGATGTCAGAAGCGCGGAGGAAACATGCACCCTCATGATGCGTACTAGCGTGAGTAAGGGGCTTGCAACACCACCTTCGGGGTGGCAGGATGGCTCCGAGCCCACGATCGACGCCGCCGGGGGCGGCCGGTGTCGGCCCGATGCTCGTCCTCCTTGCAGTGAACGACAAAGCCCTATAATTAGCTGTAAAAACATAACCTGAGGCAATTATGTTGAGAAATTCGTTTAGGTATGCGACGGCCGCGGCCCTGACCGTGTTGATCGGAGTGCCCGCGGGCCTGTGGGCTCAGGAATGTGCGGAGAACGGAAACCAGCACACCCGCGGAGCCGATGTCGAACTGAGCTATGCCGCCCGGCGGGACGATCCGCAGCCCAAGGAAACCCGGTACGCCCGCGCGCTCGAGAAGCTCGAGCCGACGCTCGCGGACGAGGACCCGCTGCCGCGCGCGTACCTGCTTGCCGGACAGGCCTATCTCGGACTGAGAGACTACGAGGGTGCGGATTCGATGCTGGCGAAGCTGACGACGGCCCAGCCGGGTTGCGCCGACCTCGTCAACGAGCTGCGCTTCAACGCATGGGTGCCGCTGTACAACCGTGGCATCAACTCCCTCCGTGCCGGTGATCAACAGGCCGCGCTCGAGTCTTTCCTGCAGGCCAACGTCATCTTCGCCGATGCCCGGTCTCTGACCAATGCGGGCAATCTTTACCAGCAGGCGGGAGACAACGCCGCCGCCATGGAGATGTACGCCGGGGCACTGGAGGTGGGAGGCGAGCCGGAGATGATCCGGGCGGCCAGCATCAACATGGCGGAGCTGCTCCGACAGGAGGGTCGCGCCGAAGAGGCCCTCGCGATCTACTCCGAGTATGCGGCGGACCATCCCGATGATGTACTCGGGATATTGAACTACGCCGTGGCGCTCATGGATGCGGGAGACCAGGAAGCGGCCGAACAGATCTTCACCGACCTGCTGGATCGCGACGATCTGAGCTTCAGGCAATGGTCGCAGGTCGGCATCGGGCTGTACCGTGCGCAGGACTTCGAGCAGGCGGCCATCGCCTTCGAGAAGGCTCACGAGATGAGTCCTCTCAACAAGGAAACGATGGAGAACCTGGCGAACACGTACTATCAGGCGGAGCGGTATCAGGAGCTGATCCCGATCGCCGGAGAACTCGTAGACCGTTTTCCGTTCGAGTCGGTGAACTACAATCTGCTCGCGAACGCCGAACGAGAGCTCGAGAACGCCGACGCGGCGCTGGCGGCCCTCGAGCAGAGGGACGCACTGGAGTTCGAGTTCCTGCGCTCTCAGCTGAGCATGGTATCCGAAGGCGTGTACAGCGTCGAAGGCCAGGTCATGAACAAGAGCGGTGCCGCCGGATTGGAAGTCACGGTGCCGGTCGAGCTTCTCGGAGATACGGGTGATGTGGTGGCCAGCGACGTTCTCGTCATCACGCTTCCGGGAGAGGGAGAGACGGCCTCCTTCATGCTCCAGTTCGAGGTCGAGGAGCCGGTAGCCGGCTTCCAGTACGGCCCCGAGGGAGCCTGACGACGGGCGTATCCGACCGCTGAGCGAGTTCGAACGGGCGGGGTCCGATGTCGGGCTTCGCCCGTTCGGCATCCCGTGACGATCGATTGGAAGGGAAGGGGAGCGCCGGGTATATTGCGCGGCGCCGATCTGCGCCCGCATTTCCCGAGTAGAGGAATCCACCATGGTCCGCGTCGCACGCGTACGACGCCATTCGATCGGCGCTGACCTGGAGATCCCTCCCGGCACGGCGCTGATCTCCATCAACGGACGTGACCTCAGGGATTCGCTGGACCTGCGCTTCTTCGAGGCCGATGCGGAGATCGCCCTCGAAGCCCGCCTGCCCGACGGCCAGCCGGTCGTCTACGAGATCGAGAAGCACCCCGATGAGACGCTCGGGCTAATACCGGAAGCCGACAAGGTGCGCCGATGCACGAACGCCTGCCCCTTCTGCTTCGTGAAGGGGAATCCGAAGGTCTCCAAGCTGCGGCAGCCGCTGTACGTGAAGGATGACGACTTCCGGCTGTCATTCCTGTTCGGTCACTACGTTACGCTTACCAACCTGCGGGGGGAGGACTGGGACCGGATCTTCGAGCAGCGCCTGAGCCCCCTGTTCGTGAGCGTGCACGCCACCGATCCGGAGGCGCGGCTTCGAATGCTCATCAATCCGAGGGCGGCGAACATCAACGAACATCTGGACCGGCTGGCAGCCGGATCGATCGCGGTGCACGCTCAGGTCGTCCTCTGTCCGGACGTCAACGACGGCCTCGTCCTGGAGCGGACGATCTCGGACCTGTACGAGCGGGGAAACGACGTACTCTCGCTCTCGATCGTCCCCGTGGGCCTCACCGAGTTCAACTCCGATCGCGGCATCCGTCCGCTTACACCCGAGGAATGCGGCCATGCCCTGGACCAGGTGGACGACGTTCGGCGGCGATCGATGCGCGAGCGTGGCCGGGGCTGGTGCTATGCAGCCGACGAGATGTTCCTTCAGGCGGGCCGCGAGCTTCCCGAGCCGTCCTACTTCGATGATCACGAGCTGGTGGCCAACGGTGTGGGAGCCGTGTCCTTTCTCTCGGAAGCGATTCGCTCCGACCTCGATAGCCTTCCCGACCTCTCGGGCCGACGGATCGCCCTGATCACGGGACGGTCGATGCGGCCGCACCTGGCGAAGCTGGCGGAGGAGATCGAGCGAGTGACCGGGGCCCGGATCGATACCGAAGGTGTCCACAATACGCTGTACGGTCCGCTCGTAACCACCGCGGGTCTGTTGTCGGGCGCCGATCACGCCCGCGGGCTGGAGCGGTATGCAGATCACGACATTGCCCTGTTCAGCCGGAACGCTCTGAATGATGACGACTTCTTCCTCGACGACCTTTCCCTCGATGAGCTGCGAAAGCGATACCCGAAGCTGACCTTATGGCCATCCGAACACGTGACGGACACGCTGCGGACACTGTAGGGCTTCCCACGGTGGCGATCGTCGGTCGCCCCAACGTGGGGAAGTCCACCCTGTTCAACCGGATCCTGGGCCGGCGGATCGCCATCGTGGCGGAACGGAGCGGGGTCACACGGGACCGACAGTTCGCCGAGGCGGATTGGGCGGGACGGGCCTTTCTCCTCGTGGA
The DNA here is from genome assembly GCF_058719085.1 of Candidatus Benthicola sp. Lineage (NCBI taxonomy): Bacteria > Pseudomonadati > Gemmatimonadota > Gemmatimonadia > Candidatus Palauibacterales > Candidatus Palauibacteraceae > Candidatus Benthicola > Candidatus Benthicola sp. The sequence continues at coordinate 29,493 of NZ_JBZQEK010000028.1, read as the reverse complement.
CACCGGCGGCATCAGCGACGTCCCGGAGCGTCCGCTGGACCGGGAAGTCCGCGGTCAGGTAGTTGCAGCCATCGAGCGTGCCCACGTCATCGTTCTGGTGACGGACGGACGCACGGGACTGCACCCGGTGGACGAGCACGTGGCGGAGCTGCTGCGGCGTTCGGAGCGTCCCGTGGTGGTGGCCGTGAACAAGCTCGACGATCCGGCTTCCGCCATCGCCCAGCACGAGTTCCACGCCCTCGGCCTCGGCGAGCCCGTACCGGTTTCGGCATTGAGCGGAAAGGGCAGTGGGGATCTGCTGGATCGGATCGTGACGGCCCTTCCGGAACCGGGGCCTTCGGATTCAGGGGGCGTGGATCTGCGGCTGGCCGTGATCGGAAAGCCGAACGTGGGAAAGTCGAGCTTCGTGAACCGGCTTCTCGGCGAGGAACGGGTCCTGGTCCACGACGAGGCGGGGACCACGCGAGACGCGATCGACACGCACCTCGAGTACGAGGGCGAACGCGTGTGCCTGATCGACACGGCCGGCCTCAGGCGCCGATCCAGGGTGGACGATGACGTGGAGTTCTACAGTCGTCTGAGGGCGACCTCGGCCATCCAGCGGGCCGACGTCTGCCTTCTCGTCGTCGACTGTGCGGAGGGAGTCAGCAACCAGGACTTCCGGATCGGTGAGGAGGCGTGGGATGCGGGCAGAGGGCTCGTGCTGGTGGCGAACAAGTGGGACCTCATCGAGGAACGCGGACCGGATTCGATGGCGCGCTTCGAGAAGGCCCTCCGGGAGCGCGCTCACTATCTGCGCTGGGTTCCGATCGTCACCACCTCGGCCCTCTCGGGCAAGCGGGTGCAGAAGGTGCTCGAAATCGCGAAGCAGGTGCAGAAGGAACGGACCCGGAGGATCGCGACGTCCGAGGTGAACCGGGTCCTGCGCGGTCTGGTGGAACGCAAGCAGCCCCCGCAGGGCGGACGGGGCGATGTGAGGATATACTACGGTAGCCAGGTCGCTGTGGAACCGCCGACCTTCGTCGTGTGGTCGAATCGTCCTAAAGATCTCAAGGCTTCGTACAGGCGCTATGTCACGAACGGTTTCCGACAGGAGTGGGGGTTCCTCGGCGCACCGATCCGGCTCTCGGTACGGCAGCGTCGCGAGGGTGACCCCAGGTCGTGAGGTGAGGTTCGGTCGGCGGCAGCCCCGATGAGCGTCGCTCTACTGGCGATTGCCGCGTACCTGCTGGGCTCCATCCCGACCAGCTACCTGGTCGGACGCATGCACGGCCTGGACCTCCGGGACCATGGCAGCGGAAACCTCGGTGGAACCAACGCCTACCGTGTGATGGGTCTCAAGGCGGGCGGCCCGGTCGTTCTGGTCGACGTGCTGAAGGGATTCGTGCCCGCCTACTTCTTCCCGGCCTGGGACGGATCCCCAGTCGGCCAGCTCGCTCTGGTCTACGGTCTGGCAGCGATCGCCGGACACGTGTGGTCGATCTTCATGCGCTTCCGCGGGGGCAAGGGAGTGGCGACCGGCGCCGGCGTCCTCGTCGCCCTCGCTCCCACGTCGGCCCTGGTCGGCCTGCTGGTCTGGACCGGGCTGGTGGTCATCACTCGATACGTATCGGTCGCATCGATCGCGGCCGCCACGACGGTCCCCGTCGTGGCGTGGATGACGGATGAGAGAACCTCGACGGTGCTCTTCTGCGCGGCGATCGCCCTGTTCGTGTGGTGGACGCACAGGCAGAACCTTCGACGACTCGTGCGAGGCGAGGAGAATCGATTCGGAACGAGCCGGTCTCGTCCAGGCTCCGCAGGGGAGAGATCGTGAGCGACACGACCGAGCGGATCGCGGTGCTTGGAGCCGGGAGCTGGGGCACGGCACTCGCCAACGTCCTGGCCTACAACGACCACCGGACCTGTTTGTGGGCTTACGAGAGCTCCACGGCCGACGACATCATGTCGAGCCGACGCAACGCGAAGTACCTGCCGGGCATCGAGCTCGACCCGAAGCTGCATGCCACGGGTGACATGGAGGAGGCGCTCGAGGATGCCACGGTCATCGTTTCCGTCAGTCCGTCTCATGTCGTCCGACCGGTAATGGAACAGGCCCGACCGCTCATCGGCGAGCGGCGGCCCCTTCTCGTGAGCGCGTCCAAGGGGATCGAGATTCACACGGACCTCCGGATGAGCCAGGTGCTCGAAGAAGTCCTCGGGGCAGAGGTGGCCGGTCACTGCGTGGTCCTCTCGGGACCCAGCTTCGCGGTGGAGCTCGCCCGTCGGCTCCCCACTGCAGTCACCCTGGCATCCCGAGATGAGGCAAGCGCCCTGCGAGTCCAGAAGCTGTTTCAGAACGAGCACTTTCGGCTGTACACCCAGTCCGACCTGATCGGGACCGAACTCGGCGGCTCGTTGAAGAACGTGATCGCGCTGGCCGCCGGAATCAGCGACGGCCTCGGCCTGGGAACCAATGCGCGGGCGGCCCTGATGACTCGTGGACTCGCCGAGATCGGACGCCTCGCCGAACGGCTCGGTGGAGATGGGGCGACCCTCGCCGGACTGGCCGGCGTCGGCGACCTGATTCTCACCTGCACCGGAGACCTGAGCCGGAATCGCAGGGTCGGACTCGCCGTGGGGCGGGGAGAGAAGCTGGAAGACGTGCTGGCCGGAATGACGGCCGTGGCCGAGGGAGTCCGGACGACGGAGGCGGCCAGGGAACTGGCAGGAAGCCTCGGGGTGGAAATGCCCATCGTGGATGCCGTATACTCCATCCTTTACGAGAGCGTGGATCCGAGACGGGCCCTTGCCCGATTGATGTCCAGAGAACCCAAGCCCGAGCGCTGGAGCTGATGGCGGTGGACGACCGTATCGCCCCGAAGGAATACTACTCGATCGGCGAGGTATGCGAGATCACGGGTCTCAAGCCCCACGTGCTCCGCTACTGGGAAACCCAGTTCGCCGCTCTGAATCCATCCAAGAACCGGGCGGGCAATCGAGTATACCGGCGCAAGGAGATCAAGCTCGTTCACCTGCTCAGGCACCTGCTCTACGCCGAGAAGTACACCATCGAGGGAGCCCGACACAAGCTGGACCAGCTGCGCAAGGAGGGGAAGCTGGCGCGGGCTGCCCGGGTCGCATGGGATCGCGAGACGGTGCGCGACCTTCGGCGTGAGGCCGACGGCCTCATCGACCTCCTGAACATGGGCGAATGAGCGCGGACCGAGGACACAGCCAGCCCGCGTCCGTGGAACGTCCGACGATTCTCTGCACGAACGACGATGGCATCCATGCCGTCGGACTGAAGACCTTGATCCGGGTGGCGGCCGAGATCGGCGAGGTCCGAGTGGTCGCTCCGGACCGTGAGCAGAGCGCGACCAGTCATTCTCTGACCGTTCACCGACCGCTCCGGGCCACCCGCACACCCGAGGGACACCACGTCATCGATGGAACTCCGACGGACTGCGTGCTGATCGGAATCAACCAGTTGCTCGAGTCGCCTCCGGACTTCGTGCTGTCGGGCGTGAACCACGGTCCGAACATGGGGGAGGATGTCCTGTACTCGGGTACCGTGGCCGCGGCCATGGAGGGCACGATCCTCGGAATCCCGGCCATCGCGGTTTCTTACTCGAGCCGGGCTGCGGACCGGATACCTGCGTGGTCCTCGGTACTCACCGACCTGGTCGGACGGCTCGTGGCGAGAGAGGACTTCCCGCCGGAGACCTTCTTCAACGTCAACCTGCCCGACATCCCGCCCGAGGAGCTGAAGGGCATTCGGGTGACGACGCTGGGACGGCGGGTCTACTCGGATTCTCTGACCCGGCGCGAGGATCCGTCGGGTCGTGAGTACTACTGGATCGGCGGCGGCGTGTCGAGCTGGACGGGCCGGGACGACTCGGACTTCCGGGCGGTGCAGGCCGGGTATATCTCGGTCACCCCTCTCCACCTCGATCTGACCGACTACTCATTGATCAGCGACGTGCGATCGTGGATCCAGCGCGCGTAGACGCATCCTACCGGCGCGATCGGCGGCGGCTCATCGAGACGCTCCAGGCGGGTGGGGTCATGGACCTGGCCATCCTGCACGCCTTCGATGCCATCCCCCGGCACATGTTCGTTCCGGATGCCGTCCGACATCGGGCTTACGAAGACGTGGCCCTGCCGCTGGGCCACGGACAGACGATCTCGCGCCCCCGTGCACATGCCCTGCATCTCGAACTCGCCGGACTCAGTGGCGAGGAGCGCGTGTTGGAGATCGGGACGGGTTCCGGGTACCAGACCGCTCTGCTGAGCCAGCTGGCCGATCACGTGTACTCGATCGAGACCGTCGCGGAGCTGGCCGCGGCGGCCGCCGAGCGGCTCCGGGAACTCGGTCTACGCAACGTGACCCTGCGGACGGGCGACGGCAGTGCCGGATGGCCCGAGCACGCACCCTATGACGTGATCCTGTGCGGAGCCGCCGCACCCCGCATCCCCGAGCCTCTCGTCGAGCAGCTGGCTCGCTGCGGTCGACTCATCATTCCCGTTGGAGACGGTACGGAGCAGTCACTCGTTCGCCTCACACTGAACTCGGACGGCGAGCCCGAGGAAGAAGCGGTGGACAGCGCCCGTTTCGTCCCTCTCACGGGGCAGGAGGGGTGGTGATCGAGGCGGCGGAATCGAGGTGGGGCCGATGACCGAGGTCCTTCTCCACTACGTACAGATCGGCGCCGATCTCGGACGGACGTGGGGACCTCTCATCGTCCTCGTGCTGATGGCCGTCGAGAGCTCGTTCATCCCGTTTCCCTCGGAGATCGTGATGATCCCGGCCGGCTTCATGGCCGCCCGCAGCGAATTCGTTCCGGCTGACCCGGAGACGGCGCTCGCGGTAGCGATCGTGGCTGGAATCCTGGGTTCGCTCATCGGGGCGTTCATCAACTACGGACTGTCGCTACGTCTCGGCCGTCCCTTTCTCTATCGCTACGGCCGTTACTTCTTTCTCTCACCCGAGGCGCTGGATCGTGCGGAGGAGGTCTTCCGGCGGCACGGGGAGATCACCACCTTCGTGTGCAGGCTGATTCCGGCCGTTCGGCAGCTCATCTCCATACCGGCCGGCCTTTCCCGAATGCACTTCGGCCGGTTCTCGCTGTTCACCGGGCTCGGGGCGGGCATATGGGTGCTCATTCTGACCCTTGCGGGCTACGCGGTGGGGCAGGGGACCCGCGACATGGGCTACGAAGAGCTCGTCCACGCCGGTGAGGCCCTGGTTCGAGATCACGCCATCTGGATCCTCCTGGGACTCGGGATCATCGTGGCGGGGTACGTCTGGGCCCACCGACGAATCCTGCACGGCTCCTCACATTGACTGCGCTGCCGGGCTTACCCTACCTTCTTGTGCTCGGCACGGCCCACGGGCTTCGCTCGAGGCGGAATCGCGACGACCCGTATCTGACGTAATACACGAGGCACATGTCGCTATAGTACATACTGACAACAGTTTATCGGACCACATTACCGCCGGTCAGGCTGACCGATCCGGCGGTGGGATCAAAGGCGAAGCAGGCAAGTCATGGCGAAAAAGATAGCCCGCGAGAGGCGGCCTCAGCAGCTGGATACCGAAGACCACGTGACGGAGCGCATCATCGAGGCGGCCGCCTGGGCCGAAACTCACCGGCGAGCCGTGATCGCTGGCGGGATCGTGCTCTTTCTGGTGGTGGCCGCGGCGTTCTACTACCAGGATTACCGCAGCAAGCTGGTCGATCGCGCGTCCGTGCGGTTTCAGGAGTTGCAGATCAGCAGTCAGTCTGCGGATGAGGAGACGATACGCTCCGAACTCCGGATCTACATCGACCAGTACGCCAGCACCCCCTATGCGGACCAGGCGAGGGTCGCCCTCGCCGAGCTGGAGCTCCGTCGGGACAGCCTCGGGCTGGCCGTCCAGGCGCTCGAACCGGTTGCAGGCGAGGGGGCCTCGAATCCTCTCGGGTACACGGCCATGCGAATGATCGCCACCGCGTACGAGCAAGGCGGCGACCTCGAGCGAGCGAATCAGTGGTACGATCGGATCCGCTCGGATGCCCGGTTCGACTACCAGAGACAGCTCGCCATGGCTGAGCAGGCGAGGCTGCACACGACCGCCGGTCGGTACGCTCAGGCAGCGGGGCTGTACGAGCAACTCCTATCGGAAGTGGAAGACGATCCCGGCAGCTCGCGGATCTATGCGGTGCGGCTCGGTGAGGTGCGCCTCCTTCAACAGGAAGGGGCGCCACCGCCGGCCGGGTACGTCCCGACGGTCGAATCCACGGCGCCGCCGGGCGCCACGGGCGCCGGTGAGGCGTCAGAAGCGGGGCAAGCGACCCCCGATGAGGCCTCTCCACCCGAAGTTCCGGCGGAGTCCGGGGGGAGCGCACCCGAAGACGGAACCGAGCAGTAGAAGCCTGGAGGTCCCAGGGGAATGGTACCCCCGGCCGATGGCGCATAACATACATTATGTAAACTAGCGAACGGGTGTCTCTACCCGCTCCGGTTCCCTCCGGTCCAACTGTCTCCCCCGACACGAGCGAGGAACCGCGCGACCGAGAGACCGGACCTCGGCTCCCGTGTCAGAGCCGACCGAACCAGGCGGCGAATCGAAGAGCCCAGACCCGCCACACGGCCTCGCGAACGATCGGACCCGACATCTTGCTCTCTCCCTGGACCCGATCCACGAACACGATCGGAATCTCGCCGACCCGAAAGCCCTTCTTCCACGCCCGGAAGTCCATCTCGATCTGGAATGCGTACCCGGTCGAGCCCACCTTCGAGAAGTCGATCGCCTCCAGTACTTCACGTCGAAAGCACTTGAAGCCGGCGGTGGAATCCGAGAGCGGCAGCCCGGTCACGATTCGAGCGTACTTGTTCGCGAACCACGACAGGAGCAGTCGTGACATCGGCCAGTTGATCACGTTCACGCCGCGCACGTAGCGCGAACCGATCACCAGGTCCAGGTCCCGCTCGACCGCACCGAGCAGATCCGGCAGGTATTTCGGGTCGTGCGAGTGGTCGGAATCCATCTCGAGGAGGAAGTCGTACCCCCTCTCCAGCCCCCATCCGAAGCCCGCCAGGTAGGCGCTCCCGAGACCCTGCTTTCCCTCCCGATGGATCGCGTGCACGCGCGTGCTCTCCGCCGCCAGTCCGTCGGCCACGGCCCCGGTTCCGTCCGGAGATGCATCGTCCACGACGAGAACATCGATACGGGGGTCGGCGGCCAGCACCTCCGGAACGATGCTGGCGAGGTTCTCGGCCTCGTTGTACGTGGGCATCACCACCAGGGCCCTGCCCTTCCCGTCGCGCCCGATATCGCCTCGATCCGAAGCCGTCACGTCGTTTCCTCCCCGCTATGTGAGTCGGGCCACGCCATCGACAGGCCCAGCGCCCCGAGCTCGGTGCTCACGACCCAGAGACGGGCGATGATGGCGACGGTGGCCGCGACACCGAGCGCGAGTCCGCCGGTCTCCACCAGAAGAGCCGCCAGGGCCCCTTCGCGCACCACGAGGCCGCCGGGAGCGACCAGAACGACGTAGCCCGCGACGTAACTTGCGGCAAACACGCCTGTAAGTGTCGCAATTTCAGCTATTTGCCAGCTCACGCCGACGCCATGCATCAGCAGCATCAGGCCCACGCCATACCCTCCCCAGGCGACCAGCATACCGGCGGCGGCGCTCGCGATCCGGGTCGGTGCCATGCTCACCACGATCTCACCCTCGCCCGTCCAGCGTCCGATGCGGGCGGCCGCCCACTGAAGAACGCGGGGGTGCAGCCCGCCGATCAGCAACGCGCCGAGCACCAGGGCGCCGGGAACCCAGTCGCCCCCGGCCCCCAGCCACTGGACGCCCAGAGTAGCCACGGCGACCGCTCCGCCCGTGACCAGGACCACCACCTGGAACACGGCAGCCGAGACGAGTGCCGCCACGCCCGAGTCTCCGCGGCCCCTCATGTACACGGCGAGCCCGCCGAGTTGCCATACCTTGCCGGGGATATAGCGCCCGAAGTTCGTGACCAGCCACACTCTCATTGCAGTGATCAGGTCGGTCGACCCTCCGCTGCTTCGAAACAGGCCCGCCCACACGAGGCCCATCAGGATGAGGTTCGCCGTTCCCAACACGAGGGCCCCGATGAGCGGCCACGGTCGGAAGGTCCATGAAAAGTCTCGCGTGGAACGGAGGCCCGCGCTCAGGGAACTCGACTGACGACCCAGAAGCAACACGAGCGAAACGAGCGCCGCCAATACGAAGGCGGCGTACAGCAGGCGGCGCAGCGTCGCCCTGCTCACGACGCTCCCACGTCTTCCGGCGACTCACGTCCGGACGTCACCCGCCTCCAGCCGAGCGCCAGCCAGCCGAGCGCGAGCAGGGTCGTGAGACCCGAAAGCAGGAAGCCGGCGCGAAACTCCGACGGGGAATACCGCAGGGTCAACACGTGCGTGCCTTCGGGCACCACGACGCCCCGGAAGGCCGTGTTCACCCTGAGAACCTCGGCCGCCCCGTCGTCGATCGAGGCCTGCCAGGCCGGATAGTAGACTTCGCTCAAGAACAGGAGCCCACCCCGGGCGGCCTCTACATCGAGAACGATGCGATTCGGTTCGTAGGACCGGATCCGCGCCACGCCCTCACCCGCCGGTGGAGCCACTTCGCCGTCCACGACCGCCAGATCCGTGGGGTCGGTCGACAGCACCCGTCTGAGCGCCTCGGCGGTATCCGTCGTCGCCTCGACGCGGCGGGGAAAGAAGACGTGAGGTACCCGGGAGAGGACCCGGTACGCCGTGCCCCGGTCGCCCTCGGCTTCCGGAGAGAGAAGCTCGGCCTCCAGGCCCGGAGCCGCCACGATGAACTCGACGTCCAGCAGCCCGAGACCGGCACGCGTCCCGACGTTCTGCATGCCGAGGCCGCCGGTGAACCGCTCGTACCACTCGAGCCGGAACTTCTGGATCCCCGTGACGGTCGGAATCTCATGAACGCTGAGCTCGCTCGCTCCGTACCCGGACATGCCCGCCGGGGGAAACACGCGTTCGCCCGGCTCGAGAGTCGAGCCCAGGTGCTCGATGACCGGATCGGTCGGAAAGACGGCCCCTTGCTCCACCGTTCGGAGATATCGGGCGTCGACACGCCACCCGTCGGCGATCAGGAGCAGGAGAAGCGCCACGACCACCCATTCGGGACCGCGGCGCCTCGCCACGGCCCAGGCCGAGGCGAAAACGCCCCCGAATCCGGCGAGCACGAGCCACCCGTTGAGGCGCAGGGCCCCCGCGGCGGCGAGGGGAGCGGCGCGCGGCCAGTCGGCCGGGAACCAGGCCGTCCGGACCCACCGCATGAGACCCTCTGGCGAGAGAGCGGCCGCGAGGCCCAGCAGAAGGAGGGGGGAACCGAGGGCGAGCCACACGCCCCACGGAAGCTCACCCTCCCCACGACGCAGATCGAGGACCCTCTGCCAGCCGAGGCCGGCCAGCATGGCTACGGCGAGCGTCACCGGGGCAAGCATCATCGAGGGCGCCCGGAACTGACCGACGAAGGGAACGAGATGGTAGGCGATCCGGTGCACCGGGGTCGCCGCTCCGAGAGCGAACAGGGTGCCGAGGGCCGCGATCGCCGCCAGGAAGAGCACGCGGGTGTCCCTGCGAATCCCCGTCAGGGCCAACAACGCCAGTCCCACCGGTACCGCCCCCAGGTACTCCGTGTGCAGCTTGAAAGGGTTGCCTCCCCAGTACGTCTCCAGCGAGCCGATCAAATCAGGGAGCAGCAAGGCGGAAAGCTCCTGCGGAGGCAGGGCCCACGACGAGGCGAAGACGTATCCTGACTCGCTGGCGCCTCCGCGAACGGCCACGTCCAGGATGTGCAGGGTGGGAATGAGCTGCGCCGCCCCCACGAGGCCCGCGATCCCGAAGGCCAGAGCCCACAGCGTCGCCAGCCGCGAGCCCCTCCGCCATCCCTCCGATCGGGCGATCTGGACGACACGCATGAGCATCCACAGGGACAGACCCAGCGCCGAGTAGTACATGAGCTGGATGTGCGGAGTGAAGATCTGCAGGGCCACCACCAGTCCGAGCGCCACGAACCAGCGGGACCGCCCGCTGGAGAGCCCCCTCTCCAGCAACGCGAAGGCCAGCGGCATCAGGACCATAGCGAACATCCGGCCGTCGTGCCCCCCATACAGGGTCGAGACCACGAAGCCGGTGAGCATGAACGAGAAGCCCGCCACGACCGCCGGTGCCCGATCCAACCGAAGCGACCGGGCTGCCAGATAGGCGAACAGCCCCGACAGGAAGGTATGGAGCACGAAGGTCCAGCCGATGGCCCGGTACAGAGGCAGGACCAGATAGAGGAGCGTGCTCGGGTAGAACACGGGCCCCGGGAGGATCGCCAGATAAGGCTGCCCGCCGTACACGAAGGGATTCCAGAGGGGGAACCCCCGCCCGGACCGAATCTCCGAGATCCCGAACGAGCGCAGCTGGAAGCCCTCGTTGATCATGTCGTCCCCGTACATCATCACCGAGGGATCGAAGATGAAGTCGCGGTAGAAGACGACGACCACGAGCAGCGACGAAAGCAGGAATGCCCAGGTGACTCTGCGGTCGGACCCAATGCTCTTGTTGCCGCTCACGACGCCACCTTCCGCTCGTCTTCGGGCCGCGGCGGACGCTGCAGAAAGAAGAACCACTGGGGAGATCCGATCCTCAGCAGGCTGCGCCTGGCTGGCGCGGGCACCCGCCGAAAGGACTTCCAGCCCCGCTCCCATCCGCTTCCCCAGGTGTCGCCGATCAGGTCGTCGATGGCCTCTTCCGTCACGTCGCGGACGATGAATCCGGCCGCGCGCATGAGCCGTGTGAGAGCCCGGTACCCCAGGAATCGGACATCTTCGTACGAGGTCCCCCGGCCGCTTGCCCGCAGGTACGCTCCCGCGACGCCGGCGGGGAGCCAGCTCAGGAACGGAAGCCGGTAGTGCGGCTCCACGACCGCCCAGCGGCTGCCGGCCGTGACGTATGCGTGCCCACCCGGCTTCAGAACCCGGTAGGTCTCCTCGAAGAGCCGTCCCGCGTCGGGCACGTGCTCGTACAGGTGGTTCAGCATGGCAAAGTCGAGGCACTCCGAGGCGAACGGCATCTGGAGCACGTCCCCGCGGACCATCCGGGCGGCCTCGACAATGAAATCTCCATCGATTTCCAGTCCATAGATGGCGTTACCCGACTCGCCCTCGAGCGTCTTGCGAATGATGCCCGTCCCCGCCCCCAGATCCACCGCCACTGCGTCTCCGGTGAGATAGGGGCGGCACAGATGAGCGATCACCCGCGCCTTCCGGCGCCGACCGGCCCGGTATTCCTCCGTCGCGGTGAAGCGCTCGTACCGGTCAGGTCGCGCCACGACGCGCCTCCCGCGCCGACGCATACACGACCTTCGTATCGTCGAGGATCCGGTCCCACGAAAACCTCTCGGCCGTCTCCAGCCGGCCACGCCGGGCCACAAGCCGCGCTTCCTCCGGGGCCCCGGCGACCGCATGGATCTTCTTCGCGAGGACTTCCGCATCGCCGGGGTCGACCAGCCACCCGGTCTTCCCATCGGACACGATGTCGACGATGCCTCCCGCTCGCGAGGCGATCACCGGCCTCTCGTAGGCCATGGCCTCGAGCAGTACGACCCCCAGTCCCTCCGTATCACCCCGGGAGTCCACCACCGCGGGCAGCACGAACAGGTCACAGTCGCCGTAGGCCCGCGCCAGCTCGGAGGCGCTCACCGCGCCCCGGAGCTCGACGTGCTCGGTCACGCCCTCGAGCGCGGCGGTGCGCCGGATGTGACCCTCGCGGTTGCCCGTACCGATGATCACGAGTTCCGCCGGGCGCCAATGGCGCAGGCGCGCCAGCGCCCGTACCAGCACTTCCACTCCCTTGCGTTCGACCAGCCTGCCGACGAAGAGGATACGGACGGGAGCGGTCGGATCGCCGAACGGCACCCGCGCCGGTGCGGCACGGACCTCTGGAAGCACGGCGGCATAGGGCACGATCGTTACGTCCCGGTCGGCGATCCGAGTCACCGCCTCCGCCGTGGAACGCGAAATCGCGGTCACCGCATCGGCCGATCGGATCGTCCACGCGAGAAATGGGCGCAGCCAGCGCAATCCGTGATCGACCCAGCGGATCTCCACGCTGTAGAAGCTGCTCACCATGGCGGCGCCCGGGCCGGCTGCGTTCCGCATGGCGGCGCCGAAGAGCGCATGCGGCATCGGCCAGTGCACGTGCACCACGTCGACCCCTTCCCTGCCGAGGCGCCTGGCGGCATGCATCCCCCCCGCGAGATAGGCCGGTATGAGGGCGCCGTACGCCGGTCGGTCGCGAACCCGGTCAGGAACCGCCTGATCGTGTGTGAGCTTTTCGAGGAACCCGGGCGCATAGCGAAACCGGTAGACCGGCACACCGGAGGACTCCCGCCCCGGTCCCCCACGATACGCCGGAGCCATGACGACGGCATCCAGTCCCGCCTCCCTTTGCCGGCGCACGAGCTCCACCAGCCACGGGGTGATCGCGTCGTCGACGGTTCTCGGGAAGGCGGTCGTGATGTGTACGACCCTCACGGAGCGCTCCACAGGGCGGCTGTGCGCGGCATCGGCAGCATCCGAAGCAGGATGGTCCCTTCCTCCCCCCCCTCTGCGTGCACCACCTCGAAGCGATCCAGGTGAGCCGTGATGGCCGGAATGAGATACAGGCTCGTGGTTGCGCTCAGGCGATCCACCAGCACGTAGTCCGCCCCCATCGCATCCAGACCGGCGATCACGATCGCCGGGTCCGTCGAGTACGGATACACATCGCCCTGACGCCGCGAAAACAGAAAGAAGGTCGCCGGACTGCGATTCGCGATCACCGAGCCCGCGGGCGTGTTCTCGGCCGCCCAGCGACCCATCGCGTAGAACTCCCGATACTGGGGAAGGTCGCAGGGAGACCCGGCCCGATAGGAGGCCTGACAGTCGACTCGATCCGGTACCTGCAGGGCCATTCGGTGGAGAGACGCTGCCACGGGGGCACCCGCGAGGACGCATGCGACGGCCACCCCGGCCATCCGTGGAACCCGCGCGGCGATCGTCTGTCCCCCAAGGACGCCAAACACGATCAGGAGCGGTAGCACGGGTAACAGGAACCGCCGATCCGTCCACACGGACGGCCACAGGAGAATGAGGCCGACGTACAGGGCGAGCACCACGTGCGCCGGCCAGAGCCGCTCGGTGGCCGAGCGGAGATAGCCGACGAACGCTGCCGAGCTCAACACCACTCCGATCCCCGCCGTGAGCGCGACCGACCCCCGACGGGATGTGGCGAAGCCGAAGGACCCGGGAAGCTCGGAGCTTACGTATCGCCACAGGTTCCGGGCCGCCCGGATCGGAAAGTCCGCCAGCCCGATGGTGCCCGCTTCCGGCAGGTACGGGTTCTCCTGTATCAGCTGCTGCAGGTAGCCCGGCTGCATCGGCTGAGCCAGACGTTGATACAGCGCCCACCCGGCCACGCACACCACGAGGACGGCCAGGCCGGCGGCGATCCGCCGTCGATCCCTCGACAGCAGTGCCCAGACGGCCAGAGCGACGAGAAGCGCGATGCCTGCGGTCCGCGTAAAGAAGGCGGCCGCCGCGGCCGCGAGCGCCGCGGCTCCGATCTTTCCGCTCTTCAACGTGGCCGCGACGGTCGCGAGCACGAGGAAGGTGAACGCCGCCTCTGAGAGCACCCGATGCGAGAAGTCGAGAAACACCGGCGACACCGCCAGAAGCCCGGCGGCCACCATGGCCCCCCGGCGTCCCGTGAGCGGCTCCGCGATCCGGTACGTGAGTCCGACGCAGGCCGAAGTGAACGCCAGGGAGAGGAACTTGAAGAGCTGAAGACCGCCGAACCAGCCGGCGACCGCCAGAATCGCCGGGTATCCGGGTGGGAACTTCGCGTGCAGGGGTGAACCCGGGAGCTGGATGTCCCGGAACCCGGCACCGCTGCGGAGCGCCTCGCCCAGGACCATGTAGTGCCCTGCATCGGCCCCGGGGAACAGGGTCGGTTCGAACACCAGAAGCGCCAGAAGCACGTGGAGCCCCACGAGCAGCGCCGGCGCGGTCAAGGTCCGGACCGAACCCGGGTCCGCTCCGGGATTCCCCGTCCGCTTCGGCTCTCCCTCCGTCATCGACGGCCCCGGATCACCTTCGAAGCTCTCGTCGCAGCTCTTCCACCTCGGAGCGGAGCCCCGCGATCAGCTCGGACACCAGTCCGGCGACGAAGAGGAGACCGCCCAGCAGAACCAGGAAGACGACGAGCGTGAGCAGGGGCCGGAATCCCGTGTCCAGGACGAACCGGAGGAAGAGAGCCACGAGGCCGACCACCACGCCGAGCCCGGCGACGGCGAGCCCGGTGAGTCCGAAGAAGAGCATCGGCTTCCGGCTGAACACGAGCTGAAACCACACCGATATGAGATCGAGCAGGCCGACCAGCACCCTGCCCTTCCCCGCGTACTTCGAGTCTCCGTGACGCCGGGGGTGCAGATCGATGTCGATCTCGCCGATCCGAAATCCGCGATCGTGCGCCAGAACAACGAGGTAGCGGTGCCAATCCTCCCGAAGGTGGATCTGCTCGACCACCTCGCGCCGAAACGCCTTCATGGAGTTCAGGTCCCGGACCGGCACCCGGAACACGGCTCTCGACAGCGCGTTGTAGGTGCCCGACACGAGCCTCTTCGTGTATTCTCCGACCTTGCGCCCGGCGACGACGTCCAGTCCCCGGTCGAGCGCCTCCAGGAAGCGCGGAATCTCATCCGTCGAGTGCTGAAGATCTGCGTCGAACAGCACGAAGGCCTCCGCGTCACTCGCCCTCACGGCCGTCACCAGCGCCGACGTCTTACCGCGATTCCTCCGGTGCTGCAGAAACAGGGTGGCGTCGGTGAGACCCGCCGACCTCGCGGCTGATTTCGCCGCTTCGAACGTTCCGTCCGTCGACCCGTCGTCGACGAGGAGGATCTGACCCTCGAGGTGAAACCGGTCGAACGTACCGGCAAGCTCACCGAAGAGATCGGTCATGTTCTCCGCCTCGTTCAAGGCGGGCACGATGACCGCGAAACGTCGGAAGATCGGAGAGCTGGGGTCGGTCGAGGGACCCCCGGTCCCGGTCATACTCGCTTACGCATCCTCGCTGACAGGATTCCGAGCTGGTCTCGGTACTTCGCTACGGTCCGCCTCGCGATCTGTACGCCCTCGCCCTTGAGCACATCCACGATGGCCTGATCGGTCAGCGGCTTCTTGGCGTCTTCTTCCGCCACGAGCTTCTGAATCCGCGCACGAATCCCGCGCGCCGAGACGTCCTCTCCGTAGTCGGTCGACAGCCCGGAGGAGAAGAAGAACTTGAGCGGCAGAACCCCTCGCGGCGACTGCACGTACTTGTCGTTGGTCACCCGGGACACCGTGGACTCGTGCATGTCGATATGCTCGGCCACCTCCCGGAGGGTGAGCGGGCGGAGGTGCTCCACTCCCTTTTCGAAGAACTCGCGCTGCCGATCGACGATGAAGTTCATCACCTTCAGCATCGTCTGACGCCGCTGCTCGATGGCCTGAATCATCCACTGGGCGCTGTTGAGCTTCTTGGAAATGAAGGCCTTGTTCTCGCCCTTGAACTGATTCCGGTCCTGGGCCACCTCCCGATAGGAGCGTGACAGCTTGAGTCGCGGCAGCGACGAATCGTTGTGGAATACGAAGTACTCCCCGTCCACCTTCTCGACGACGAGGTCGGGAACGACGTAGTTGTCGCTCATGTCGGCGTACTTCAGACCCGGCTTCGGGTCGAGCTTCGATATCGCGTCGGCCGCGCTCTGTACGTCGCGGGGCGAGATCCCGTGCTCCTTCGAGAGCTCGCTCCACCGGTGATTCACCAGCTGGTCGAAGTGGTCGTGGACGAGACGGAAGCCGAGGGTGTCCTCCTCTCCGCGGTCCCGCAGCTGGATCAGAAGCGTCTCGCGAAGGTCCCGCGCGCCCACACCGGAGGGATAGAAGCCCTGGATGATGGCGAGAACCTGCTCGGCTTCCTCCAGGGTAAAGGGCTCCATTTCCGCCCACAGCTCGGGCTCGCTCTCGGACAGCCAGGCGTTCGCAGCCTCGACGACCTCCTCGAGGCTGCAGGCGAGCAGCCCCTCACGGTCAATGTTGCCGATGATCTCCTCGCCGAGGGCCCGCTTGCGATCCGAAAGCTTCAGCAGGTTCAGCTGTTCCCTCAGGTGCTCCCACAGGTCCGGCGGCGCCGCCGGAGTCGGCATGAAGTGTTCCTTGTCCTCGAACTGGCTTCTCCGGCCTCCCGCATCGAACCCGTTCAGGAGGATCTCCTCCCAGTCGATCTCGTCTTCGTCCTCCTCTTCCTCCTGCTTCTCCTCGGGTACATCATCGTCCGCCAACTCGGTGAACTCGAGGAACGGATTCGCCAGGACCTCCTGCTTGAGGTGAGCCTGCAGGTCAAGCAACGGCATGTAGAGAAGATCCATCGCCTGATACAGGCGTGGATTGATCTTGAGTTCCTGCCGCATGCCGAGGCTCTGAGTGAGCCCTCGCCTGAAGTTGGCCATTTGCTGCCCGATCACTCCGCTTGATTCAACGTGCGCCCCGCAGGCCGCCTGACGCCTGTAAGATAGTGTACGGCGGAGGTACGGCACACCCCTTGCAGCGTTCGAGCCGCCCGGGGAGGCGAAGAGCGCGGATCAGAGCTCGAAGTCTAGCCCCAGATACATCTTGCGGGCCTCGGGGTCCTCCACGAGAGTTTGGGCGGGGCCTTCGATGTGAATCCGGCCGTTAAACATCAGGTAGGCGCGATCCGTGATCGACAGGGTCTCTCGTACGTTGTGATCGGTGATCAGCACTCCCAGGCCACGCTCCCGCAACTCGGCCACGATGCGCTGAATGTCGTCCACCGCGATCGGATCCACTCCGGCAAACGGCTCGTCCAACAGCATGAATTTCGGCTTGGTCACCAGCGCGCGCGTGATCTCCAACCGGCGGCGCTCGCCCCCCGACAAGGAGTCCGCCTTGCTCTTGCGCAGATGTCCGATGGAGAGCTCCCCCAGGAGCTGATCGAGGCGTGCGTTGCGCTCCGACCGGCTGAGATCCAGGGTCTGCAGGATCGCCATCACGTTCTGCTCGACCGTGAGCCGCCGGAAGATCGACGGCTCCTGAGAGAGATAGCCGATTCCGGCGCGGGCCCGCCGGTACATCGGCACCCGCGTCAGCTCCTCCTCATCCAGATAGACACGACCGGCATTGGCGCTCAGCAGGCCGACGATCATGTAGAACGTGGTCGTCTTTCCCGCCCCGTTCGGACCCAGCAGCCCCACGATTTCTCCCTGCCGGACGTGCAGATCCACCCCGTCCACCACCCGACGCTTCCCGAAGGTCTTCACGAGCCCCTCGGCCCGCAGAACGCTGGGTTCGCTCACCGGTCCCCCCCTTCCCCCTCGGGCTCCAGGTAGATGCCGATCGCGTCCCGTGCCATCACGTCGGCAGGCTCGCCGTCTTCGAACCGCACTTCGATTCGAGTGCCGAGCAGATAGTTGCGAGAGGGCGCCTCCGAGCGGGCCGAGTCGCGAACCGAGGCGTAGAACGACCTTGCGCTTCCCAGCGCCATGAGCCGATCCGGTGCCGGGTCCGACGGTGACTCCAGTTCGAGCGGGTCGGTGGGCAGGACGATGAAGTAGGCTCGGATGGTGTCACCGGTGAGCCAGTTGGATCCCGGATCCAGACCGAGCGTAGGCTCGGCGAGCGTCTCCCCGGGAACGAAGTCACCCGTCTCGGCGGAAACGGCCTGGCCCACCGCGGCGATCGAGTCGATTCGTCCGGCCGTCAGCGAGAACTCGATCGAGTCCCCGGCCAGCTGAAATCGACCCGACGCGGCGATCGAACGGCCCTCACCGAACGCCCAGAGCCGCTCCACCTCTCCGTCCCGAATCTCGGCCGTGACGGCATCGGACTGCAGTTCGAAGTCCTCTCCGCTGGCGGAGGCGTCACCGAACGATCGCACTTCCCGCAACTCGTCATTCTCGAATCGAGCCCGGACGCTGTCCCCGGTGAGCTGGAAACTCTCTCCCCGGATGACCGGACGACCGTACAGGACCCCGAGGCCACCCGCGTCGAAGCGCGCGCTGTCCGCGGTCGCGTCCAGATCGGATCGCCGGATCTCGACCGCCCCTCTGGCCAGAGCTCGCTCCTCTCCCTGGAACTCCGCCTCGTCGGAGTCCACGACGAAAGGCTCGGTGCCGGGGCCTCCGGTGGGTATGGTCATCCTGGGCCTGCCGGTAGCCAGAGTCCGGCTTCCCCGCATCGGCGTTCTGAGGAAATCGACGCGAGGGCCCTCGAGAGTGGCGCCGGACGCCAACCTCTCGAGGCGCACATCTCCGACGGCCACGACCCGGTCGGAAAGGCCGAAGTAGGTCACCGTGTCGGCATCCAGCACCCGCGTGGTGTCCCGGTAGCGCACCGACCCGATCATCCGTGCTTCGGCAAGGTGCTCGAGGTGAACCGCGCTGTCGCCGGTCATCGTCGCATCACCACACCGGCCGAGCACGAGTCCGCCTCCGAGGTGCATGGCGTACCGACCCTCCACGCCGGGGATCGCGATCATGTTGCTGCGCGGCTGCTCCGTGCTTCCCGCCTCGGCGACGACCCGTACCTGCAACTGGCAGCTCGGGCTCCGCTGTGCCGGCGCGGATCCGGAGGCGACCAGAATCGCCGACGCCCCCATGGCGAGGCCGCGCGTACCGACCCGGCTCCCCCGCCGGGAACGCCGGAAGAGCGGCTCGATCATGGAGCGGAATCACGCGCCACGGCCGGATCCGTCCCCTCCGGGCCCGCGGCCTCGACCTCGCCGGGGTCGCTCCGCGAAACGAAGCTCGGCTGCGCGCTCTCCACGTTTTCGAGTCGCGAGTCGCTGACGAAGCGGGTGCCCCGCATCTCGATACCGGGACGGTAGAGAACGAACGCCGTGTCACCGTACAACGAATCCGCCTCCGCCGAGTACCGGAGCCGCTCCGTCTCGAGACGCTTCGAGCCCACCGCCTCGGTGACTCTCACGTCTCCCCGAACGTCCACGTCCCCGCTCTCGAAGGAGTACTCACCCTCCTGCCCGGTGAGCACGCCTTCCTCGAGACCGGTGTCCCCGAAGAAGGTGATCTCCAGGTTGCGGAGCCTCAGCGTTCCTTCGTCCTGGTAGCTGAACGCGGTGTCAGAGCGAAGCACGGCGCTTCGGACGCCGTCGCGGGTCAGATTCATCTCTACCCCGACGAGCACCTGGTCGGCCTCGAGGCCGAGCAGGGTGTCCGAGGCGAGCGGCTTGTTCGTCTCCTTCTCGCACCCGGCCAGGAGGGCGAGGCCGACCATGACCCCGATCCGGCCGGCTCTCGATGTCCACCGGCCGCCGCACGCACGGAGCCCGTTCACCCGAGCCTCGCCTGCAGCAGGTCGTGCAGGTGAATCATTCCCAGCAGCCGCCTGTCCGGATCGACCACGGGCATCGCCATGATCTCATGGTCCTGGATGCGGGCGAGGGCGTCGATGGCGAGCTCGTCGGGGCCGATCCACTTCGGGTTCCGATTCATCGCCTCCGCCACGGAACGGGAGAGAAACTCCGGGTGAACGTCGGCGTATCGAGTCAGGTCTCCGGCGGTAATGATCCCGATCAGGCATCCTCCCGCGTCCAGGACCGGTACCGTTCCCTGCCGGTGCGCGATCTCGTGCATCGCCGCCCCGAGGTCTGCATCGGGACCGAGGTGCGGAACGCGGTCCTCTCCGACGACCATCACGTCACGCACGGAGAGCGTCAAACGGCGCCCGAGGTCGCCACCGGGGTGGAGACGGGCGAAGTCTTCGGGGCCGAAGCCTCGCAGTTCCGAGACGGCCATGGCAAGAGCATCTCCGAGGGCCAGCGCCGCGGTGCTGCTGGCCGTCGGAGCGAGATCGTGGGGACACGCCTCCACCGGGACCCCCACGTCGAGCACGATGTTGGCGTGTCGGCCGAGGAAGGACCCGGGCTCCGCCGTCAGGGCGACCACCGGGATATCGAGACGTCGGATGACGGGCAGCAGACTCTCGAGCTCGTTCGACTCGCCGCTCTTCGAGATGGCCAGCAGCAGATCGCCCCGGACGAGCATCCCCACGTCACCGTGCGCGGCCTCGACCGGGTGGAGAAAGATGGCCGGGGTTCCCGTCGAAGAGAAGGTCGAAGCCAGCTTGCGCGCCACGATGCCGGACTTTCCGATTCCGGTGAGCACGACACGGCCCGGAGTGGAATCGACGAGGCGGACCGCGGAGGCGAACTCGTCCCCGAGCCGCTCCGCGAGGGCAGCCACGCTCTCGCTCTCGATCCGCAGCACTTCGCGTCCGCGGGCCACGATCCGGGCATTGGTCTCCGGACCGGGCTGCTCTTCACTCAACGGCCGCCCTCCAGCGCTCGACGCACTCGGCGACGTAGGCCTCGACCAGCTCATCCCATTCACCCCTGGCGCGGAGCAGCGCTTCGACGAACTCCCGAACCGCTCCGGCTCCGCCTCTCCTCGAACCGACCCAAAGCGAAGCGCTCTTGACCTCGGGAACGGCGTTCGACACCGCAGCCGGTAACCCTACCTTCCGGAGCACGGGAAGATCCGCCAGATCGTCAGCCAGGAACGCCGCCTCGGACCAATCCGCTCCCGCTCTGCCGAGGACGCCCTCCACGGCCACGAGCTTGTCGAACGCCGACACCTGGTGAATCTCCTCGATCTTCAACGCCTCCATCCTCGCGCGGACGGCGGCCGACACCTTGCTCGACACCACTGCGGTCCGGATCCCCGCTCTGTGGAGCATGTAGACGCCCATCCCGTCGTGTACGTCGAATCGCCGGCCCTCGCCGATACCGGACTCCGTCGAAGACAGGTAGAGGCCGCCGTCGGTCATCACTCCATCGACATCGAGGAGCACGACCCGGACGCCGGCCGCCCGTTCCGCCGCCAGGGTGTTCACCGGATCACGAGGGCGCCTGGCCGGGAACGTCCCTGGCCGCCGCCCAGATTGCCAGCAGATCGGCCACCAGGGGCTCCAGTCTCGCGAGCGGAAGCATGTTCGCGCCGTCGGATGGCGCGCGTCGCGGCTCCGGGTGCGTCTCGACGAACACACCGTCGGCGCCCGCGGCCACCGCCGCGCGGGCCAGGGTCCCGATCCAGCGCGGCTCGCCACCGCTGGCGGATCCTCCGGCGCCGCCCCCGGGAAGCTGAACCGAGTGCGTGGCATCGAACAGCGCCGGGCAACGGCAGGCCTCCCGCATGAGGGCGAAGCTCCGCATGTCCACGATCCACCGTCCGTACCCGAAGGCGGTGCCCCTCTCCGTGACGCACACGCCGCCCGAGCCGGCGCTCCGGACCTTCTCGACGGGGTGTCGCATCTCCTCCGGTGCCAGCCACTGGCCCTTCTTGATGTTCACCGGCAGTCCGGTCCGGCCGGCGGCCGTCAGCAGATCGGTCTGACGGCAGAGGAACGCGGGTATTTGAAGCGCATCCACCACGCCGGAGACGATCTCGGCCTGGGCTGCCTCGTGAACATCGGTGAGCACCGGGAGCCCGGTGGCCGATCGCACCCGGTCGAGCCGCTCGAGGCCTGATTCGAGCCCGGGGCCGCGCGCGGACTCGATGCTCGTCCGATTCGCCTTGTCGAAGGAAGCCTTGAAGATCGCCTTCACACCGAGTCGATCCGCGACGTCCCGCACATGCTCGGCAACCTCCAGATTGAGCGCATCGTCCTCGAGCACGCACGGCCCGGCGATGAGAAGGAACCGACCCCCCGTGTCGAAGAGCGTCATTTCTGACCAGCCGCGGCCCAGTCGGCTTCCCGGTCGACCCCGGCTTCCGCGTCGCGGTGCGCAGCGGCCGCCGCGATGAAGGCCGCGAACAGCGGGTGCGCACGGGTGGGCCGAGACTTGAGCTCCGGATGAAACTGCGTGGCCACGAAAAAGGGATGGTCCGATCGCTCGATGATCTCCACCAGACCTCCGCCGGGAGAGAGCCCGCTGAACGTGAGCCCGCCGGAGGCCAGCGCCTCACGGTACTCGTTGTTCACTTCGTACCGATGTCGGTGGCGCTCGGCGATCTCCTCGACCCCATACAGCTCCCGTACACGCGAGCCCTCGACGAGGTGCGCCGGATAGGCGCCGAGCCGCATCGTTCCCCCCTTCATCGTGACCTTGAGCTGAGAATCCAGCAGAGAGATCACGGGATGCGGGGTCTCCGGCTCGAACTCCGCCGAGTCCGCCCCCTCGAGATCGCACAGGTTTCGGGCGGTCTCGATGATCGCACACTGGAGACCCAGGCAGATGCCAAAGAACGGAACGCCTTCCTCCCTGAGATACCGCACCGTGTCCACCATGCCCTCGACGCCCCGTTGTCCGAACCCTCCGGGAATCAGGACCGCATCGTACGGGGCGAGCGCATCGGTACCCTGGGCATCGATCGCCTCCGATGACAGCCAGTCGATGCGTACCGAGACATCGTTGGCGATCCCTCCGTGTACCAGAGCCTCCTGGATCGACTTGTAAGAGTCCACCAGCGAGGTGTACTTGCCCACCACGGCTACCCGGACCTCACCGTTTCCGGGCTGCTTGATCCGATCGACCATCGTCTCCCAGTCCGTCAGGTCCGGAGCGGCGGTCTCCATCCCCAGGTGCTCCACGATCCTCTCGTCGAGGCGCTGCTCCCGGAACCGCAGCGGCACCTCGTAGATCGTGTCCATGTCCCGGCTTTCGATCACGTCGCGAATGTCGACGTTGCAGAATCGAGCTACCTTGCGCCGCACGTCCTCCGGCAGCGGCCACTCCGTGCGACAGACGAGGATGTCCGGCTGGAGGCCGATCTCCATCAGCTCGCGCACCGAGTGCTGAGTCGGCTTCGTCTTCAGCTCTCCGGCGGCCGCGATGAACGGGACGAGCGTGAGGTGGATGAGGACCGTGTTCTTCCACCCCACGTCCTGCCGGAACTGGCGGATGGCCTCCAGAAACGGCAGCGACTCGATGTCACCTACCGTTCCCCCGACTTCGGTGATGACCACATCGTGCTCGGGGGCGAGCATCTGAATGTAGGACTTGATCTCGTCCGTCACGTGCGGAATCACCTGAACGGTCGCCCCCAGAAAGTCCCCGCGTCGTTCCTTGGTGATGATGTTCTGGTAGATGCGGCCGGTGGTGACGTTGTTCGCCTGGGAGAGAGACTCGTTGATGAACCGCTCGTAGTGGCCGAGATCCAGGTCGGTCTCGGCGCCGTCATCCGTCACGTAGACCTCTCCGTGCTGGAACGGTGACATCGTTCCCGGGTCCACGTTGATATAAGGATCGAACTTCTGAATGGTCACAGCGAGACCGCGTTCCACCAGAAGGCGGCCGATCGAGGCCGCCGCGATCCCTTTGCCGAGGGACGATACGACGCCCCCCGTGACGAAGATGTACTTCGTGTTCCCCGCTGGAGTCTCAGGCATCGGCTCTCACTTTCGGCGACGTACCGCACCCGCTCGGCGGATCACGCCGCAGACGGGGGCACATGGATGTCAGAGAAGAGTTGACGCTCGGTCTGCGCCCGAAAGCAAAGGCGGCCCGCAGGGGCCGGGATCGGATGCGTGACGGCGGCCAATTCACGCTCCGTAAACTAATTTGTGCCAGAAGGCACTGTCAAAGGGCCGCTCAGAGATCCCCCGGAAACCGGAAGATCGCATAGATCGTGGCATCCGTATCCCCGCTCGGGTCGAACGCCACGCCGCCCTCGAGGATCCAGAACCGGAGTCCGGCCACCAGGTTCACCTTCCAATCCGCCGACTGCTCCTCGTCCCATGCCGCGCCGGTACCGACGCGCCCGAAGACGCCGGGAGAACCCAGCCCTCCAGCTTCCAGAACGCCGATCGGAACCGTATAGCCGACCTGGCCGTACGCGACACGAGGTCCCCTGAACTCCAGGATGTCGAACGTCGGAAGGGTGGCCCGGCCCCCGAATCCCGTCCACCTCTGTCCGGGCAGGGAACCCGCCAGGTCTCCCCGAAGGAGCGCATACAGGTCGACTTCGTGCGACGCGAAACCGGGCGTCTTCCACCGCGCCTGCAGCTCACCGAGCAGATACGAGAAGTTTCCGGCCACCGACGAGTCCGCCCCCTGCACCCGCACCCGGCCGGAGAGCCGGCCCTTTTGGCCGGTCTCGCGATCGAAGTCGACGGACAGAGCGATACTCCAGTCGTCCCCGTCGTCGATGGCCGGATTGGGTCGGATCTCTTCCGGGCCGAAGATCGTGAACGGATCTCCAGCCAGGCGGCTCCACGCGTCCTCCCATTCGATGCGGACCTCCGGAGTCCACCATCGCCCCTCTCCCCCCCGGACGACCAGCGCGGCGTGATCCGTTCCGTAGTAGTTCCTGAAATCATCTCCGAGGAAGAAGAAGGAGAGCGAGTTCGACACGGGAGCGCGCGTCCAGCGCTCCTGCGTCCTCGTCGACCGTCCGGCCTCGAAACCGAACTCCACCGGGCCCGGGTGCCAGAACTGCCGCACCGTACCCTCGAACTCACCCTGCCCCGACCGGTACCTGCCGACGAGCTCGAGGCTGGGACGCCAGGCCCAGCGCGCCGCGGTAAGCGTGAGGCCCCAGGCCACGGTCAGAGCGTCCACCCTCTGGTACGTGGGCGCCTCGAAGCCGTAGAGCCCGTGCAAATCCACCACCTCGGGCAGCTTCTCGATCGGCCGGATGTCGAAGCCGCCGCCGTCCGGTACCACCGTGTACCGCTCGGCAGGCTTCCAGAGCGTCTCCCCTCCCACGGTGGCCATTCCGGAGCCGTAATAGCCTCCGCCGAGCACGACGACGTCTCCGGTGACGACGGCGCCGGGACGGAGAAAGAGATCCCCGTCGACCACGAAGATGTCCCCGTCCACCCTGCCGGAAAGCCGCACCTGTGCCGAAAGCACGAGCAGCCCCCCGGACACGACGGCTTCGGAGGACACGACCGTGTCGCGAACCCAGGTCGCGGCCGGTCCCTGTGCCAGGAAGTCCGAGAGTCGTGAATCGAGCACGCTGGACGACCGGGGCTGGAAGCGGATTGCCTGACCGGCTACGGCGCCCGGCGTGCACAGGAGCAGAACCACGATCCAACCCGCAGCCGAACGCCCCACGCGAGGTCTCCCGATCCATGGAATCATGGCAAACCTCCGGCGCCCGTATCGCCCCAGCGATCCCAGGCGATCGTCACGCTTTCCGGCCGTCTCGAGGGGAGGGAGCGGTATCCATCGGGATAGCCGAGGGCCAGCAGTGTGATCACCGGCACGTCATCCGGAATCTCCAGAATGTCTCGCACCTCGCTCTCCCGGAAGCCGGTGATCCAGGCGGTCGCGAGACTCATGTCGGCCGCTCCGAGAGTCATGGCCTCCGTCGCCGCCGCCAGATCCATCGGGTGACTCGGCCGACCGCTTCCCGCGATGTTCGAGTGTATACGGGCACAGCCCACGATCAGCACCGGCGCCGTCCGAATGAGATCTCCTTGAAAGACGGCCCGGGCGAGCCGGTGCCGCTTCAACGCGTCCTGGACCACGACGAAGCGCCAGGGCTGATCCTCCCTCGCCGAGGGCGCGTGCCGGGCGCAGTCGAGGATACGACCGAGAATCTCGGTCGGAATCGGCCGGTCGGCGAATCTGCGGACGGCCTGTCGATTGCGGGACAGGTGGAGCACACGGGATACCGCACTCACCGGGGATCAGCCCCGGGGATGGTGTCGGCGATGCTCTTCCTGAAGGTATCGGCGGTCCACATGGGTATAGATCTGCGTCGTCGAAATGTCCGCGTGACCGAGCATTTCCTGCACCGCGACCAGATCGGCCCCGCCCTCCAGCAGGTGCGTGGCGAAGCTGTGCCGGAACGTGTGGGGCGTGACGTCGCGGTCTACCCCGGCGTTTCGGACGTGCTTGCGGACGATCTTCCATGCCCCCATGCGGCTGAGGGGACGTCCATGCTGGTTCAGGAAGACCGCTCCTCCGGACTGGCCGCGGTCCAGCTCGGAGCGTCGCCCTCGAAGGTATCGCCGCAGCACCCGGACCGCACGACCTCCGAGGGGCACGATCCGATGCCGGTCGCCTTTACCGTGCACGGATATCAGGCCCTCGTCCAGCGACAGGTCCCGGACGCGCAGGCCGATCAGCTCGGAAACGCGGAGACCGGCGCCATACAGCGTCTCCAGGATCGCCGTGTCCCGGTCCGCGTTCGCGTACACGTCCGGACGGAGGGAGGCCGCGGTATCCAGGATCGCCTCGATTTCCCGGTACGAGAGAACGCCGGGAAGCACGCGCGGCACCCTGGGGGCCTCGAGTCGCTCCGTCGGATCTTCCGTCAGGATACCCTCGGCGACCAGGAAGCCGAAGTAGGTCCTGAGAGCGGACCGGCCCCGCGCGATCGTCCTCGGGGCGAGCCCGGCCTCGGCACGTGAGGCCAGGAACGATCTCAAGTCCGCGTACGACACATCCTCCGGGTCACGCACCGCGCGAGCCACGAGGTGCCGGATGAGAAAGCGGCAGTCGCTCAGGTACGCTCGGGCGGTGGTTCGGGCCAGACCCCGCTCGTAGAGCAGGTAGTCCGAGAACGGCTCCAGATGGAAGGCGGGCAGGTCTTTGGCGATCGGTTCCGAACGCCCGGACGACGCCCGCTCCTCACCCATCGTCCTCACCCTGCTCTTCCCGCCTCGAGCGCGCCCACAGGAGAGCCAGCACCACGGCAACGAGGAGCGCCACCAGTCCCCCCGTCGTGTTGACGGCCGTCAGCGCCTTCACGATCCGGGGGATGTTCCGGGATGCGAGAACCCCCGCGAACACGAGCACCGCGTACCACAGGGCCGAGGCGAGCGCCAGCGGGATGGCGGTTCGCCAGAAGGCCAGCCTGCTGATCCCCGCGAAGGCGGGCACGAGAACCCGGAATACCGGAAAGAACCGGCTGACGAGGATGGTGAGCGTGCCGTAGTCCTCGTAGAACAGCGACATCCTCTCCAGCTGGGCAGGCCGGAGGAGCCAACGACCCCAACGCGTCGAGAAGATCCCTCCGCCGAAGTGTCTGGCGGCCACGTAGACGCCGAGGGCGAGCAGCAGGTTGCTGACCCACGCGATCATGAAGACGAGCCAGGCATCGAGCACGCCCCGGTCCGCCAGAAGACCCCCGGCGACGACGACCACGTCCGATGGGACCGGGGGAAACAGGTTCTCCACCGCGGCCCCGACGCCCACGAGCACGTAGACGGTCTCGACCGGGATTCCGCTCACCAGTTGAAGAAACGCCTCGAGCTGTTCCTGCATTCGCTTCCCGCTATCCGGACGAGCGGACCGAGTCAGCCGTAGCGTCGCCGTCCGCCATCCGGTCGAGGAGCGCGACGGCAAGCACCGCCAATCCTTCGCCTCGGCCGATCCACCCCATCGTCTCGTTCGACTTGCCCTTGATCGACACGCAGGACTCCGAGATCCCGAGGTGAGCGGACACGCGCCCGGCCATCGCCGCCGCCCACGGTCCGATGCGCGGGCTCTCTGCGACGACGGTGACATCGACGTTCACGACCCGGTAGCGGCTCTGCTCGATCTTCCGAACCGCGGCTTCGAGGAGCCTCATGGAGTCGGCTCCACTCCACTCGGGACGGGTGTCGGGGAAGAGCTGGCCGATGTTTCCGAGCCCGGAAGCGCCCAGAAGTGCATCGATGATGGCGTGTGCGATCGCATCGCCATCGGAGTGCCCCACCAGGCCCGGATGGTCGGGAATCCGTACACCGCCGAGCACGAGCGGCGTCTCGGAATCGAAGCGGTGAGAGTCGTAACCGATGCCGACGCGCACAGCGCCCTCCTATGGGCTGGAGACCGGCTCAGGAATCGTTGCCGCCTCCGAGCAGACGAAGCGCCAGGTGCGCCGCGTTGCGGGAATTGTCGATGCCCACGGCCGCCACGGGCACCCCGGGCGGCATCTGGGCGATCGACAGGAGTGCGTCGAGCCCGCCAAGTGTGCCCGCCGAGATCGGGACCCCGATCACCGGGAGCGAGGTATGGGCCGCGACCACTCCGGGTAGCGCCGCAGACAGACCTGCACCGCAGATGACCACGGAGAACCCTTCCGACTCGGCAGAAGTGGCGATGTCGGCGGTGCGAACCGGCTCCCTGTGTGCGCTGCTCACGACGACTTCGACGTCCACACCCGCCTCGGTGAGGACGTCCACGCCCTTCTGCATGGTGGGTCGATCCGACTCGGACCCCATCATCACCAGAACACGACCCGCCATCATGGACCCCTTCGGTTCAAGCACACGGAGCAGCCGCAGTACCAGTCGAGCTCCTCATTCACCGGGGTATAGTCCTGATACCTCGGAACCGCTTCGAAGCCAGCGTCCTCGATGAAGCGGACGAGGGTCGCACGGGGCATGATAAAATCCGTCCCCGTTGCGGAAACGACGTTCTCCTCCATCATCAGCGACCCGAAGTCGTTGCAGCCGAAGTGAAGAGCGACCTGTGCGACCTTCGGTCCCTGCGTGACGTAACTCACCTGGACGTTCGGCACATTGTCGATGACCAGCCGGGAGATCGCCACGGTCTTCAGGTATTCCACTGCCGTGGTCTCCGGCGCGCCCTCCATCCCGGTCCCATCCGCCTGGAGCGTCCAGGGAATGAACGCGGTGAAGCCTCCGGTCTCGCGCTGCAGATCCCGAACCCGGATCATGTGTTCGATCCGGTCCTCGCGACTCTCCCCCGCCCCGAACATCATCGTCGCCGAACTCAGAAGCCCCTGTTCGTGCACGGCCCGGTGGATATCGAGCCACCGGGCCGTGCTGATCTTCTTCCTGGCGATGCGATCGCGCACGGCGTCGACGAGAATCTCGGCCCCCGCCCCGGGCACCGAGTCGAGACCCGCGGCCTTCAACTCGGCGATCACGGGGCCGACGTCCCGCTTGTGGACTCGGGCGATGATGTCGAGCTCGGAGGCAGAGAAGCCGTGCACGTGGATCGGATGGTGTCGCTTGATGTGCTCCAGAAGACCGGTATAGTAGTCGAGCTTCAGATACGGGTTGTGCCCGCCCTGCATCAGGATCTGGACGGCCCCGATGGCCTTCGCCTCGTCGATCTTCGCCCCGATCTCCTCGTTCGAGAGAACATAGCCTTCTTCGTGCCCCGGTCGCCGGTAGAACGCGCAGAACGAGCAGTCCGTCACGCACACGTTCGTGTAGTTGATGTTCCGGTCGACGATGTACGAGATCTTGCCTTCGGGGCATGCCTCTCGGGCCCTGTCACGGGCCAGCGCTCCCAGCTCGAGCAGCGGAAGTCGATACAGCTCCTCGAATTCCCTCAGCTCCCGGAGGTCCACCGGGGCGAGGTCGGCCGAGGTCACGCCGGATCCCGAAGTCATGCCGCCACCGGATCGCCGACCGGCCGGTAGAGAGAATCCCTCTCGACCGGCGTCTTTCCCGCGTCCCGGATCAGACGGACGATCTCGTCGAGATCCAGCCCGATGGGCGTGTCCG
>NZ_JBZQEK010000027.1:0-10979 GCF_058719085.1 Candidatus Benthicola sp. | reverse complement strand
TGTGGATCTTCACCTGCTCCGGAGAGAGGCCGAGGATCGCTGCTGCCACTCCCTGGTCGAACGTCTGAAACTGCGTGCCGGTCCAGATCTCGCAGCCGTCCGAATCGATCTTCACCGTGCAGTTCAGCGGCTCCATGGTCGCGTGGGCCAGATAGGGGACGAAGAACTCGCCGCCCACGGTCTGCGCGGCGCCATCCAGCGCCGACGCAACGTCGCCCGCCTCCTCGACCGTCACCCCCGGCGTGGCCGAGAGCTCCACGAATTCGGCGCGCAGCGCGTCGGTGTCGACGTCCGCCGCCGGTCCCTCGTTCCATTCCACCTTCAGGGCTCGCTGGCCCCGGGTGGCCGCCCAGAAGTGGTCGGCCACCACCGCTATACCGCTCGGCACCTCGACGACTTTCCGGACGCCGGGCACGGCGAGCGCCTCGCTCGCGTCGAACGACCCCACGGTTCCGCCGAAGGTCGGCGGGTGCGCGACGACGGCCGTGAGGAGGCCCTCGATCTGGACGTCGATTCCGAACTCCGCCCGGCCCGAGATCTTCTCCGGCGTGTCGAGCCGCTTCCTCGGCGTGCCGATCACGCTCCAGTCGCCGGGGTCCTTGAGCGGCACGGCATCCGCTGCCGGCGGCTCGAGCCCTGCCGCGGCCTCGGCCAGCTCGCCGAAGGTCGCTTCGCTGCCTCCACCCCGGACCACGCCGTTCGAGACGGTGCACTCGCCCGGGCTCACCCCGAACCGGCGCGCCGCCGCCTGCACGAGCATCACGCGGGCCGTGGCTCCGGCCTGGCGGTAGCGATCGAACTCGGACGGGGTGCTGGTGGATCCGCCGGTCGCCTGGATCCCGAACAGCGGGTTCGCGTACGCGGGATTCGCGGGAGCGTTCTCACACCGGATCGAGCGCCAGTCGCAGTCGAGCTCCTCGGCGATCAGCATCGGAAGCATCGTCCACACGCCCTGGCCCATCTCCGAGTGCGCCAGCACCACGGTGACGGAATCGTCGGTGCCGATCCGCAAGTACGCATTCGGCGCGAACGGCCCCGCGGCTCCGGCTACCGCCGCGGCCAGGCGACGGGCTCCGGGAACGTGGAAGGCGATCACCAGGCCGCCCGTGGCGGCCGCTCCGGTCTTCAGGAAGTCGCGGCGGGAGGGACCGGTGCGGTCCGCGTCCACCGTCCGGCCGGCGTCATCCGCCCGACCGGAGTCCGTGCTCGGCATCGGTCGGATCTTCATCGGTCACCTCCCCGGCTCAGCTCGGCCGCCCGCTTCACGCCGGCCCGGATCGCGTCGTAGGTACCGCAACGACAGATGAGGCCGTTCATGGCCTCATCGATCGCCGCGTCATCCGGCGAAGGGTTCTCCGCCAGGAGCGCGGCCGCGGCCATGATCTGGCCCGACTGGCAGTAGCCGCACTGCACGACGTCCATCTCGGTCCAGGCGACCTGAACCGGATGGGTCGCGTCGTCCGAGAGGCCCTCGATGGTGGTGATCTGCTTGCCCTCGGCCGATCCAACCGAGGTGGTGCACGACCTCCTGGCCTCGCCGTCGATGTGGACGGTGCAGGCGCCGCACAGGGCCATCCCGCAACCGTACTTCGTTCCGGTCATCCCCAGCAGGTCACGGAGGACCCACAGCAAGGGCATGTCGGACGGGGCGTCCACTTCTTGCGCGACGCCGTTGACCATCAGTCTCATGCGGCCTACTCCAGCGGTGAGATACGGGTGACGCCCGCGCGGAGCCGGCGCGGACGTACGATCGCTCCCCAAATTCCGTGTGCGGACCCTGAGCCGTCAAGAAAGGGGCGGAACCCGGCGGCGGAACCCTGTCCCCGAATCGCGGGGTACGGCATGGGGAAGATATCTTCCTGAAGGTCGAGGGCTCCGATTCGGGGGTCTCTCCAGCGATCACGACGGCGCGGGGCGGCGACAATGGACGAACCCGGCAATCGCGAGGAAGAGCGGCGCGAGGGACCTCCCTCCGAGGAGCGCGTGCGCCTCGAGCTCGTGCTGTTCGCCGAGCTCGTCCAGCGCCTCGAGAAGGAGGGTCGGCTTGCCGAGGCTCTGCCTTTCATCCTCCGCCGGCTCGGCGATCTCCGCCGCCTGCTCTTCGACTACGAGGTCCGGGCCACGCAGCGCCTGCTGCCGGTGGAAGACCCGCACGAGCGGGCGGCGCGGAAGCTCCTCGAGGAGATGGAGGAGCGGGGGCGCCGCCTGGCCGAGGAGTGGGGAGACTCGTGGTCTCCGGAGGACGAGGAGGAAGGGTAGGGCTAGTGCACGGCTCCGGCGCTGGCCGCCTCAAACTGTTGGACCCACTCCACAGAACCGGGGCTTTCGCAACGCGCTCCTGTTAAAGCCTCGGTCGCGAAAGTCTCGACTTTCCGGTACATTCGTCTTCCCCCACCCCGTCCGGGTGGAGATGGAACGCTCATTGCTCCCTTACGCTGCTACGGACTGACGCAGCCCCGCCGTCGGCCCTGCTTCATAGGTGAATTTGCTTCGGACTCGCAATCGGCGGAGTCGTTGTTCATCTCCCCGGTCGAGCCCGTCGATCGACCGTTCCTTCGGCTTGGGCTGAGCCTTGCCGTTCCAGTACAGAAGAGGAGCGTCTCATATGAAACGGGTAGCCCTGTTCCTCCTGCTCGTCGTCGTGGTCGGAGCCTGCGGCGACTCCGACACACCCATGGATCCGGCGCGCTTCTACCAGATTCAGAAGATCAGCGGTGACAACCAGACGGGAACGCCGGGTCAGCCACTGGCCGATCCGTACGTCGTCCGCGTGGTCGACGAGGTGGGAGGAGTCGTGGCGGATGTCGACGTCCGGTTCGGCATCGCGGCTGGCGATGGTGGCGCACTCAGCGCCAGCAGCGTCCTGACGGATTCGACCGGAATCGCTTCCGTGATCGCGATTCTTCCCGATCAGGCAGGTGTCACGCAGACGGTGGAGGCTCGCATCGAGTCGAGCACCGAGCCGGTGATCTTCATCTCGCAGACCGGGGTTGCGGCCGGCGGCGGGCGGAACATCCGCATCGTATCGGGTGACGGTCAGAAGGGGATCACCCAGGATACGCTTCTCGACCCGCTGGTCGTGGAGGTCACGGATGAGGAGGGGGTGACGGTGTCAGGGGTGAACGTCCGGTGGGCGGTCGTCAGCTCCAATGGCGGCTCCGTCCGCAGCACACCGACGGTGACGGATGACCAGGGCCTGGCGGAGAACCGGGTCCGCGCCGGAGACGTTCCCGGGGGGTTGGACGAGATCATCGCCTGGATCGAGCCGTCCGATGCATCGCCCGACACGGTGCGCTTCTTTGCCGACGTAACTGGTGTGCCGGACACGATCGTGATCGTGCAGGGCGCCGTGGACACGGATCACGATTATACGACTCCCGAATTTGTCGTCGGGGATACGTCGTTCGTGGCTCGAGGGCACTGGGCCCGCCAGCCATTCAAGGGTGTGGTGCTCGATGCCGATGGGCGGACCGTGCGGGGCGCGACCCTCACGTGGACCGTGACGAACTGGTACGGTGGCGTCGGAATCGAGCCGGACGGTCCGGGTACCGAGACGGTGATGGTGAACACGGCCGAAGACGGCGCCATCACGGTTTGGCGAAAGGCTTCAGATTGTACGCTGGACGACCCCGCTTGTCCCCCGGACGGCACGTGGATCAACGCCACGCTGTCGATCGAGGACTATCCGGACGTCATTCCGATCACTCTCAGCGCGCAAGTGAGACCATAAGGCCTCGAGGGGCGCCCGAATGCGGATCGCGTTCGGGCGCCCTCCGTACTGGCCGACCCCCCCTGAGTGGGCCCCGCCGCCGGGGCTCCTTCCCGATTCGCTGTCTTCCATCTCCCTCTCGCGGTCACCAACTCCGCGATGCAATGATTCGCGGCCCTCGTCTGTTATAGAATCGCGGTGGACGAGCGGGTCCGCTGCTTCCGGTCACCTCCGGGTGGACAGGCGATCGCTGTTCCGTTAAAATACTGGACATAAGTTAAACAAACGTGGCCCGGCCGTGGGTCCGACGCTGGAGTCGAGGATAGATGCACCCCACTAGAGCGCTGTTGTACCCGTTCCGGGCCGTGCTGTCGGCTGCGGCGGTCGTCACCGTCGCCGCCTGTGGCGCCTCCGAGGGTCGTCCCCCCGACAGTGACACGGTCCCCTCCGTCGAAGCGGTGGAGGCGCGCTATGGGGCTCTCCCGCTCCGTGAGCGGCTGACCGGTACGGTGCGGGCTCTCGGGCAGGTGGCCATCTACCCGGAAACGAGCGGGCCGATCGTCGAAGTATTGGCCCAGAACGGAGACCGGGTCGCCGCGGGGGACCCGCTGGTACGGATCCGCGGAGAGGTCACGCGCAGCCAGCAGCAGGGCGCCGAGGCGTCACTGGCCAGCGCCCGGGCCCAGAGGGATCGCGTCCAGGCCACGGTGGATGATCTTCAGCGACGGTTCGACCGATCGGAGTCGCTGGTGGAGGAGAACTTCATCAGCCAGGAGGAGTTCGAGACGCTCCGCACCGACCTGGCGGAGGCTCGCGCCGAGCTGGCGGCGGCCGACGCCCAGGTGCAGGCGGCCGAGGCCTCGCTGTCGGCCAGCCGCGAGTCGGTGCGTCAGACGGTCGTCCGGGCCCCCATCGCCGGCACGGTGGGGCGACGAAGCGCCGAGGTGGGGCAGTACGTCAACACCAACACGGCGCTCTTCACCATCGGACAGCTGGACCGCATGGAGGTGGACGTCCCGATCACCCAGGAAATGCTGAGCCGGATCAAGGTCGGCCAGACCGCCGAGATCCGCTCGGAGAGTCTCCCCGACACCGTGATCACCGCGTCGGTGTCCCGCATCTCGCCTTTCATCGAGCCGGGCTCGTTCAGCGCCGAGGTCCAGATCGACGTGGACAATCCGGACGGCACGCTGCTCCCGGGCATGTTCGTGACGGTGGACGTGCTGTACGGAGAGAGTCAGCAGGCCACCCTCGTCCCGAAGAGCGCCCTGTACGAGGATCCAACCACCGGTCTGACCGGCATATACGTAATGCCCGCCGTGGGACTCGAGGTGTCGATCACCGAGCCTCCGGAAGACTCCGACGAGATGGCCCCGATGACGCCGCCCACGCTGGCGGAGTTCCGACGCGTCGAGGTGCTGGCGAGCGGCCGGCACATCGTGGGCGTGACCGGCATCGAGCCGGGCGCCTGGATCGTGGTGGTCGGTCAGCACCTGCTGGCGGGCCAGGTCGGTGAGGCCGGCGCACGGGCCCGGGTCCGGCCCGTGAGCTGGCAGCGTCTGCTCTCCCTGCAGGGTCTGCAGCGGGAGGATTACCTGAGGCAGTTCATGGAGAAGCAGCAGCGCATCGTGCGGCGCCAGCTGGACTCGATCGGGGTCGCCCCCGCCGGATCCACGGCCACGCCGAGGCGCGCCGCCCGGGTGGGGAGCTGACGCGATGGGCTCCCTTCCGAACCTGTCGATCCGCCGGCCGGTGGCCACGGCCATGGCCTTCCTCATCGTCGTCACGGTGGGGGCCGTGGGGCTGCGCTATCTGCCCGTGGATCTGCTGCCGAAGATCGAGTTCGCTCGCCTCGCGGTCTGGGTCGGATACCCGAACGTCGGCCCCGAGGAGATGGAGTCGATCATCACCGATCCGCTGGAGAATGCCCTGTCCGGTCTCCCGAACCTGGAGCGGATGACCTCCCGGTCCGAGGAGGGGCGGAGCATCGTCAGCCTCGAATTCGCCCGGGGGACGAACATCGACGAGGCGGCGAACGACATCCGGGCCGCCCTCGACCGGCTGCGGGACAACCTGCCGATCGAAGCGACGCCTCCGGGGATCTGGAAGTTCGACCCGAACGCCCGGGAGATCGTCACCATCGCGGCCACGTCGACCCGGGATTTGGAGCAGCTGACCCGCATCCTCGAGCGGGAGATCTCGACGCAATTCGAGCAGATCCCCGGGGTCGGAGCGATCGAGGTGCGAGGCGGCATCTACCGCGAGATCCAGGTGCGGCTCCGCCGCGACCGTCTCAAGGCGGCCGGCCTGACCGCGAGCGACGTCCAGCAGGCGCTGGCCCGAGAGAACGTGCAGCTGCCGGGCGGCAATCTGAAGGAAGGCCTGACGGACCGGTACGTACGCAGCCTCGGGGAGTTCTCCTCGGTGGATGAAATCTCGGCGGCCGTGGTGGCGAACCGGGGCGGCCGGCCGATACGGGTCCGCGACGTGGCCGAAGTGCTGGACGGGTACGAGGACGTCCGCAACCTGACCGAGCTGGACGGGGTGCCGGTGATCCGGCTCGGGATCCAGAAGCAGTCCGGGGCGAACACGGTCGCCGTGGCGGACGCGATCCGCGACGAGGTGGACCGGATCAACGCCGACCGCTCGGACATCGAGCTCATGGTCACCAGCGACCAGAGCGAGTTCATCCGGCAATCGATGAACGCGGTGCAGAGCGCGGCGCTGTGGGGAGGCCTGCTGGCCGTCCTCGTCCTCTACCTGTTCCTGAGGAACGGATCGAGCACCTTCATCATCGCGATGTCGATCCCGATCTCGGTGATCGCCACCTTCGGGCTCCTCTACTTCGCGGGCCTGACGCTGAACCAGATGACGTTCGGCGGTCTGGCGCTCGGGATCGGGCTCATCGTGGACAACGCCATCGTGGTCCTCGAGAGCATCGTGCGACAACGTCAGGAAGGGAACCGGTCCCTGCCCGATGCGGCCCGCATCGGGGCGCGTGAGGTGGCGGGCGCCATCGTGGCGGCGACGCTCACCACCTGCGTGATCTTCCTGCCGGTCGTGTTCATGCGCACGACGAGCGGGCAGCTCTTCCAGACGCTGGCCCTGGTCGTCGTATTTGCCCTGGCATGTTCGCTGCTGGTGGCGCTCACCCTGGTGCCGATGCTGGCCAGCGTGATGCTGACCGTGAAGCCGGAGAGCGCCGCCGACGCAAAGAAGTCCCGCTTCCAGGCGTGGTTCGAGCGGTTCGAGAACTGGTATGCGCGGCGTCTCGACTGGGCGTTTGGGCACAAGGGCAAGGTGCTCGGGACGGCCGCCGCCCTGGTGGTCGCCGCGGCCTTCGCATTTCCGTTCGTGCCGGTGGAGCTGACCCCGCAGCTGGACAGCGACGAGATCGATGTGAACCTGGAGATGGGGCGCGGCATCAACCTCGCCGTGTCCCGGACCTATCTCGAGGAGCTGGAGGCGATGATCCGGCCGATGCTGCCGGCCGGAGACGTCGAGACGGTGGCCACGGAGACCTGGGGCGACCGGGCCTCGATCGAGATCCGGCTGAAGCCGGCGAACGAGCGGACGGTGGACCCGTCGGCGCTGGCCGACGAGATCCGTGCCGCCACCGCGGGACTCATCCCGGGCGGCGAGGTCCGGGTGCAGGCGCAGTCCGGCCTCTGGATCCTTCGCCGGCTGTTCAGCGCCGGTGGCGGGGACGAGGACGTCGAGCTCCAGCTCCGCGGCTACGACCTCGATCAGTCGAAGGCGCTCGCGGACGAGATCGCGCGCCGCATGGAGCGCGCCGAGGGCGTTGCGGAGGCCCGGGTCGGACGCCGGGAGGGTCGGCCAGAGGAGACGCTCGTGTTCAATCGCGACCGGATCTACGACCTCGGCCTCTCGGTGCAGGACGTCGGCCGGGCCATCCAGACGAACGTCGGCGGCAGCCGGGCGGGCTACTACCGGGAGGGCGGAGAGCAGTACCCGGTGATGGTGCGCCTCCGGCCCGAGGACCGGCTCACCCTGCAGGACCTGGACGGCATCGCGGTACGCACGCCGGCCGGGGAGATGATCCCCATCTCCTCGCTCGTGCAGCGCGAGAGCGGCCGCGGCCCGACCGAGATCCGTCGCGTGGACGGCCAGCGGGTGACCTACATCAGCGGCAATCTCGAGGACGGGGTGGCCCTCGGCGACGCGGTGAACCGGGTGCGGGAGCAGCTGGCCGACCTGGTGCTGCCGGACGGCTTCTCCCTCGTGTTCGGCGGCGCCTACGAGGAGCAACAGGAAGCCCGGCGGGACTTCATCATCGCGATTCTCATGGCGCTGGCGCTCGTCTATATGGTCATGGCGGCGCAGTTCGAGCGCTTCCTCGATCCGCTGATCGTCATGTTCAGCGTCCCGCTCGCCCTGGTCGGCGTCGTGCCGACCCTGATGCTCACGGGCACCACGCTCAACGTGCAGAGCATCATGGGCTTCGTCATGCTGATCGGGATCGTGGTGAACAACGCGATCGTGCTCGTGGACTACCTGAACATCAAGCGCCGCGACTACGGGCTCCCGATCCGGGAGGCGGCGATCGAATCGGCACGGCTGAGGCTCCGTCCGATCCTCATGACCACGCTGACGACCGTGCTCGGCCTTACGCCTCTAGCCCTCGGCCTCGGGGTGGGCGCGAACCTGCAGGCGGCGCTCGCCCGAGTGGTGATCGGCGGCCTGCTGGCCTCGACCCTGATCACGCTCGTGCTGATCCCGACCCTGTACCTGAGCGCGCACCACGGGCTGGATCGAGTGCAGGCGTTCGCGGGGCGGCGAGCCCGCCGGAGCGAGCAGCCGGAGATGGCGGAACTCACGGGCTGAGGCCCGGGGACAGTCGTGCCGGAGAGCGTGCCTTCGGGACCGTCTACCGTCTCGCGAACACGCGGATGAGCAGCACGGCGGTCGCCGCTCCCACCGTATTGGCGACGAGGTCCCATCCGGTGTTCACGTAGCCACCCACGTTCGTCTCGGGCATGGTGAGCGTGGCCACGAATTCGACGACCTCGTTGAGGGCGCCGAACCCGAGTCCCGCAGCCGCGGCGAGCGTGAGGAGCCCGAACGTCGGCATGGGGGCGTGCCCTGACCTGTGGGTCATGGCGCTGCTCAACCCCTGCCAGCACACCCACGTGGTGACACCGAAGCCGTAGGCGTGGACGATGTGGTCGTACTTCAGCCGTTCCGGTATCAGCCAGAGCGTGTAGAGCACGCGACTCTCGGCATTCACCGGCCACCCCGCGGGTACCGTGAGGAGCCCGCCCGCCATGTGTGCCAGCCCCCACAGGCTGAGCGCCCACAGGGCGCCCGTGCTGACCTCGATCGACCGGTTCACGGCCCACACCACGCCGATCAGTACGCACATCACGGCGATATAGAAGAGGAACTCGCTGTTCCCGGATCGCAGACCGGCGACGAGCGCGACCGCGAGGTATCCGAAGGTGAAGGCCGCCACCGGCCTCAGTCTGCGCTCCATGCGCCGCTCCTGTTGATCGGGTGCCGGACCGAAAACCGGACGGTGAAGGCCGATCCAGCATAGCCGAACCCTCGGAGGGGAGGCAATCGGGCGGCTCATCAGTTCCGGTTCGGTCTGGACGCTGAGAGGGGGAGGGAGAGGGGGTGGCAAACCGGGCACTGCGGGTTGAGGAAGATATCTTCCCGAAATTGACAACCCACTTTTTTGGCAACCGTTTGTGCGTCATCATGTCACAACGGCTCGAAGTCCGCTCAACGTTCATCATCGACTTGTTGAGGTGACATGCAGGAGATGCAGGAAACGCCGCTTCGCCTCGTGCTGGAGGCCCTCGCGTTCGCCGCGGCGAAGCACGACGGACACACGCGAAAGGGGCAGAACTCGAGCCCCTACATCCACCATCCGATCGACGTGGCCGTACGTCTCGTCCGGGCCGGCGTCGACGACCCGAACGTCCTCGCCGGGGCGCTGCTGCACGACGTGGTCGAGGATACGGACGCGACGCTCGACGAGGTCGGTGAGCGCTTCGGCCCGCGGGTCCGGGATCTCGTGGATGCGCTGACCGATGACAAGAGCCTCCCCCAGCGGGAACGGAAGCGCATGCAGGAGCTTCACGCTCCCGGCCTGGATCCGGACGCGAAGCTCATCAAGATCGCCGACAAGACGAGCAACGCATGGGACGTGGGGTTCGATCCGCCCGAGGGGTGGTCCGTCGAGCGGCGTCTCGAATACCTGGATTGGGGGGAGAGAGTCGTCGCCGGCTGCCGGGGAGTGAACGCCGCCCTGGAGGCGAGTTACGACGAGGTGCTGGCGGCGTCCCGGGCGCGGGTGAAAGAGGATGCTGAGGTGGGAGCCGGGAACGGCCGGAAGACCTGATCGATAACGAAAGAGAGGCGCCCCTCACGGAGCGCCTCTCTCGAACCGCTCGGCCGGTGATCCCGGCCGTACTTCCTGGAGCTCTTAGTTCCCGAGCGCGAAGCCCACGCCGCCCTGGAAGGTCCAGCCCTTGTTCTTCAGGTCGTTCAGGAACGCGCCATCGTTGATGTCGCTGAAGCCGAAGTTGTAACGGCCGTCGACCCACAGAGAGATGGACCCGAGATAGATCGCCACGTCCGCACCGGCGATCCCGTAGAAATCAGTGCTCTTCACCTCGTCCTTGCAGTCGAAGCCGTTGCTGTCGCAGGATGTGTTGAATGCCATCGCGGCGCCCGCGAGGACGCTCGGCTTGAAGATCCCGAGCGGGATTCCCGCCTTGATCACGGCAGGGAACTCGAGGTAGTCGAGCTTGATCTCTCCCTCTCCGGTGAAGTCCGGATCGGTCGACGAGGAGGCCTTCACGCCCTTCTGGGCGTACTGGCCGGCGATCTGGAGACCGAGGATCCCCATGTCGTAGTTGAGGAACACGCCACCGGCGAACCCGGTGCGGTTGCTCTTGTCGAAGGTCGCATCGGCGTCCCAGGACGCGCTGGCGACCGAAACACCGCCGCGGACACCGAGCTCGGCGCCCATCTGGGCTTGGGCGTTGGACGTGACCAGAGCGAGGGCCACGACCGCCGCGAGGGTGGAACGTACGAGATAACGCATATGACTTCCCCCTGTGATTTTGCGTTCGAGCGGGACATCGTGCGACGAATAGGCGCACGCACTCGCGCCAAGGAATACCTCCCCCGGCCGGGTGGCGCAAGAGCTTGCAGCTCAGTGCGATGACTCGAAAGCGGGGTCGCGAAGCCGTGGCATCGGCCGGGACGGAGCCGGCCCGGCGGGTCTGGCGTGTCTTCA